>NZ_JAERJS010000048.1:0-16952 GCF_018257525.1 Tatumella sp. JGM130
GGCCTTAACCCGTCCGCCGCAGTGCAGCTGCTGAAACTCCGCCACTGATGGCGGAAGGAAGATGCACAGAGCCAGACGTTTACACGGGGAACCGCTATTCAGAGGTAAAAGGTAATGCCCCGGGCACGGATTGTTAAGGCCCACGCCACCGGGCCTTAACGTTAGCGATTATATCCATAAAGATTCAGTTGCCCGGACAGATATTCCCCGAGATAGACTTCACTGATTTTATTAAACCCTTGTTCAGCAATCCGTGCTTCTAACCATTCTCTGTCCTTATTTATTATTTCAAGCACATCATGGTTTGCCATACCATCAACAATAATCGGATAACGAATATTTTCATCACCGGCCTGGATAATAGTCAGTTGTCCGTTCTGTTCAAGAACCACCCTTTTAAGTTGTCCTATTTCATAAATCCCGTTCGATCTCAGTTTAAACATCAGGTCATTAGCTGAAATACCGTTCATCAGACATTCTTTAACATCAACTTTGCCGTTATAGACCAGATTAATCGGCTTACCGTCTACAATACGCTTAACATAGTGATTATTTTCTTTTAAAAACTTAACGACCAATACCAGCAGAGTCCAGATAATAAGCACCAGGAAAAACTGTAAAACAGTGATCGATTCATTATATATCACACCGCCGATAATTCCGCCCAGTACGTAGTTTTGTACCTGATCCATCGCAGAAGAAGGTGCCAGGTTGCCTTTCCCCATCAGGTTAATCTGTACGATCAGACAGATAATACCTAACCCCAGCTTGATAATAATTGGTGTATAAACCGGCATTATGTCTCCTTACTTGATAATATTAACCGTGGGATTAGTTAACCAGGTTTCCGTCAGGCTATAAGAATTAAGGTCAGCATTCAGATTTACACGATAATATTTATCATCTATTTTTATTATTACCCCGTCTGACAACTGAACAGAATCAGAAAAAACATCATTCACACTGACATTTTTCTCTTTAGCTAATAACCGGACCAGGTTAACCATTTGTGAAGACTGGGAGTGTATATTTTCACTGTTTGTATAATCGGCATACTGCACACCGGAAATAAAAATAAGAAATAAAAAAGCAATAATAGTCAGGTCACGATATTTTGTTTGTAACCGATGACGCATATACAGAATGAAAACAACAATCAAAACAGACAATGTACTGAAAATAAGCAGATATTTTAAGTAATCACTCAGAGCAGACTGTGCCTGCAAATACTCTATCCCGTAAAAATTCATGTAAGCCCTGTCCCCGCGTATTTAGCATCGCCAATGGCAAAAATTATAGCAAATTACCGGTCGGGCAGCCCTGCCCTCCCTCTGCCGTTCTGCTGCGTATTACTGCCTCAGAAAAACAGCGATTGATTGGCTCCGGCAGAGGTCTCCGTTCCCTCTGCCTGTAACGGAGATCACTTCTTATTAAGCAATGCCTTCAGATCAGCAAACGGATTATGGGTCGCCGCGGCAATGTCTTTTTGTGCATCTTCTCCGGCAACCACCGTGGTCCCATAGAGATCAGCTTCGGTGTACTTTGAGTGTTCATGATCATGACAATACAGACACAACAACTCCCAGTTACTGCCATCTTCCGGGTTATTGGTATGATCGTGGTCAATATGGTGAACTGTCAGTTCACGCAGATTGGAATAGACAAACTCCCGGGTACAACGTCCGCACACCCAGGGGTATATTTTCAGTGCTTTTTCGCGATAACCATTTTCCAGCCGCGCGTAGTTTTTAGGAATAAAAGCCATTACAGAATCACCGGTGATAAAAATGTCAGGATAATCTGCCAATATAGCCTATAACCGAAAGCAGGGTAAAATTAAACAACACACGGAATGATCCTGCGGGTATTACACAGGCGATATTCTGTTCTGCCACCACTCACGGCCATGGCCGGTGTGGCGTAAATATCCGCCACACCGGCTGAATAACTCACCTCATTTCACCTGAAACCGGAGGCTGATGATAACTCTGCAGCATACGGCGGACGGGAATAATCAGTAAAGCCAGCACCACCGCGCAGATCACTAAGGCCAGTGAACAGCGCGCAAACAAGTCCGGCAGGCTTTCCAGCTGATCAGCCCGGACCTGGCCACCAATCAGGCCGGCAGCCAGATTTCCCAGCGCACTGGCACAGAACCACAGCCCCATCACCTGCCCGCGTAACTTATCCGGTGCCAGCAGAGTCATAGTCGCCAGCCCGACCGGACTCAGGCACAGCTCACCCAGTGTCAGCAACAAAATACTGCCCGTCAGCCACCACGGCGAGACGCCGGCCCCGCCACTACTGATCACCTGTTGTGCCGCCAGAATCATCAGTCCGAACCCGCCGGCCGCAAACAGAATACCGGTAATAAATTTGGTCAGGCTGTCCGGACGAAAGTGACTTCTGGCCAGTACTGGCCATAACCAGCTGAAAACCGGGGCAAGCAGGATAATAAATAATGCATTCAGTGACTGAAACCAGACCGCGGGGATAGTGAAATCACCCAGCTGTCGCTGAGTATAGTCATTTGCAAATAAATTAAATGATGTCGGTTTCTGTTCAAAGGCAGACCAGAAAAAGGCCGCGGCGATCAGCAAGATAAAGCAAACCACCAGCCTGCTGCGTTCATTTTTATTCAGCCCGGCAAAGAAAAACATCCGGACAAAAAAAGCCACAACCGCGAAAGCGATAAGGTACACCAGCACACTGGCTACGGATACAGGGTTTATCTGCAATGTTCCCTGAATCATTAATCCGGCGACCACCACCAGCAGCAGGCCAGCCACAGCCAGCCAGCGTCCAATCCCGGGCCGGACACACACCGGACGATCCCACACCGAATCCAGCCCCGTTTGCCGGTCATAACGTTTCATGGAGGGTACCGCAAACACACGGAAGATCACCAATGCCACCAGCATACCCAGCCCGCCGATACCAAATCCCCAGTGCCAGCCATAGGAAGTCAGCAGCCAGCCAGAAATCAGCGGTGCAATAAAAGACCCGATATTTATTCCCATATAAAACAATGAGAAACCACCGTCACGGCGCTCATCCCCGGCTTTATACAAGGTACCGACCATTACGGAAATACAGGTCTTAAACAGCCCTGATCCCAGCACAATCAGCAGCAGGCCGCTAAAGAACAGGCGGTTTCCCGCGAATGCAGATAATGCAATCGATAAATGCCCCAGCGCAATCAGCATTGAGCCGTACCAGACTGCTTTCTGCTGGCCCAGCCAGTTATCGGCCAGCCAGCCTCCCGGCAGTGCCGCCAGATACATACTGCCGGCGAAAATACCGACAATCGCCGACGCATGTTCACGTGCCATGCCCATACCGCCGTCATACACAGTGGCAGCCATAAACAGGATCAAGAGTGGTCGGATACCGTAGAACGAAAACCGTTCCCACATTTCCGTAAAAAACAGAGGGCCCAGCGGATACGGGTGACCAAAGAAACCGCGGGGTCCGGAGGTATTTTCAGAAGAATGCATAATGTCTCCCAGTAAAAACTACCGCAAGTCAGGCAGATAGCGAGTATCAGCAGAGGGGCGCGACGTTTCTGCTGCCCTGTACACCGGATTTATTCACCTCTTTGATAACCGGAAAGTTTTTTTTATGGAAGATAAAGCCTTTTTATTAGTGATAAATTCGAAGCTGTTCACAGTTTGTAATTATGGTTATTGGAAAATCCCGACATTTACCGGTAGCAGAGATTATCTGCATACCGCGGTCAGTTTATTTATGAGACACACTCATAACGTTTATCCACCGGACAGGGATTATCGGTAACTGATAACCGGTTACTATAAGGTTACCCATTCTATTCTGGCGGAAAGTAATGCTTAAAACCCGGCCACACTCCGGTAAAACCACCGGGGTGTCATTTGTTATTATCCTGAGTGCACTGATGGCGGTCACTTCGTTATCTACTGATATTTATTTACCCGCGATGCCGGTCATGAGCAAAGAGTTGCTGGGTAATGCAGAGCTTACAGTGACCGGGTTTCTGACCGGCTTCTGTCTCGCCCAGCTGATTTGGGGCCCGATCAGTGATCGCTATGGCCGCCGTCGTCCCCTGTTTATTGGCCTGATTTTATTCATTATTGGTTCTGCCGGCTGTGCATTATCCTCAGATATGCTGCAGATCGTAATGTGGCGGATTTTTCAGGCATTCGGTGCATGTACCGGGCCTATGCTCGCCAGGGCAATGATCCGTGATCTGTTCAGCCGGACCCGTGCCGCACAGATGCTATCGACTCTGATGATTATTATGGCGATTGCACCAATTGCCGGGCCGTTAATCGGCGGTCAGATGATTAAAATAACCAGCTGGCACGCAATATTCTGGTTGCTGGTTATTATCGGGATTCTGCTACTGGCGGCCATAAGTTTCTTACCGGAAACACTGACCAGTGAAAACCGGGTAAGCGTGACACTCAGCGGGGCATTCAGAAACTATTATCAGTTACTGACTAATGCAAACTATATGCGGTTTACCCTGTGTCTGACATTTTATTACGTGGCTGCATATGCTTTTATCACCGGCTCACCCTTTGTCTATATCAGTTATTTCCATATCGACCCGCAATATTATGGCTGGTTGTTTGCGGTCAATATTCTCGGAGTCATGTTACTCAGTATCGTCAACCGCCGGCTGGTACAACACTTCCCGCTGGAGAATCTGCTCAGGGTAGCGGTTACGGTTGCCGCGGCCGCGGCCGGTGTACTGGCCGCAGGTACCGGCGCCGATATCGGTGGTATTAGTCTGATTATCATCTCTGTATTTATATTTTTCGCGATGAATGGTGTTATTGCCGCCACTTCAACAGCCTGTGCGCTGGATGCAGTACCCGGCTTTGCCGGTTCAGCATCGGCGCTGATCGGTGCATTACAGTATGGCAGTGGCATTATCTCTTCGCTATTACTGGCGTTATTCAGTAACGGTACCCCCCGGACGATGGGATGGATTATTGGCTTATTTACGCTGGCCAGCCTGGTGATGGCGCTGACTGCCCGCGCCGGTCAGCAGGAATAATCGCCCGCCAGCGTCCTGCCGTGGCACGGACTGCGGTGGACATTAATGAGCAGGATGACTAAGCCTTAGCTGATTACTGGTCTTTATTTGATAAATACCACGGGTTAAGCTCACAGAACGACACTATCAAAGGAGAGTCTGATGGACACAGTGACACTGAATAACGGTATCACGATGCCTCTTACGGGTTTTGGTGTATTTCAGATGACCGATGCCGCCGAATGTGAACGGGCCGTGCTGGATGCCATAGAAACGGGTTACCGGCTGATTGATACTGCTGCAGCTTACTGTAACGAAACTCAGGTCGGAAATGCGCTAAAACAGAGTGGGATTGCCCGTGACCAGTTGTTTGTCACCACCAAATTATGGCTGCAGGATACTCACTATCAGGGTGCCAAAGCCCAGTTCGAACGATCACTGAATCGTCTGCAGCTGGATTATGTGGATCTCTACCTGATCCATCAGCCCTACGGTGATGTCCACGGTGCGTGGCGGGCAATGGAAGAACTGCAACAGGCAGGAAAAATCCGCGCTATCGGGGTCAGTAATTTCCATCCGGACCGGCTGGCGGATCTGACTGCGTTTAATCAGGTCACACCGGCGGTTAATCAGGTCGAGGTTAATCCGTTTAACCAGCAGTTGCATGCTGTCCCCTGGATGAAAAGCCGTGGTATTGCCCCTCAAGCCTGGGCTCCTTTCGCCGAGGGCCGGAACGGTTTGTTTGAACACCCGCAACTGACCGCCATCGGTAAAAAATACGCCAAGAGTACTGGTCAGGTGATCCTGCGCTGGTTGTATCAGCGTCAGATTGTCTCGCTGGCAAAAACGGTCCGAAAAACGCGTATGGCTGAGAATATTGATATTTTCGACTTCGAACTGAGCGCCGGTGATATACAACAAATCACAGCCATTGATACCGCTACCAGTGCATTCTTCTCGCACCGGGATCCAGCCAGAGTAGAGTGGCTGGCAGCCCGTAAGCTTGATGTTTAGCTGCCCCGCCGCTTATCTGCCGCGGGGAAACAGTCTGAGACTCCGGTAACCCACCAGCGCGGACAGACTCTGTCTGCCTGTACTGGCCCGCCCCTGCCGGTTATTCCGTATCGCGCAGAGCTTCTATCAGCAGAGAAAACGCAGGGGGGTGTTGCTTTCTGCTGGGATAATAGAGGTAATAACCGGAAAATGTCGGGCAGAATGATGCCAGTACCTGAATCAGCTCGCCACTGTCCAGATACTGGCGCACCGTATCTTCAGGGACAAAAGCCAGACCAAACCCCGATAATGCCGCATCTGTTCTTTCATGTAACTGATTGAATGTCAGTTGTCCTTCAACCCTGACCCGTGACGGCTTCCCTTCTGTTTCGAATTCCCAGTGATAGACGCCGCCCGCAGTAGGCAAGCGCATATTAATACAACGATGATTATGCAGATCATTGGGAACCTGCGGAGCCTTGTGCTGAGCAAAATATTGCGGTGAACCCACCACTGCCAGCCGGAAACCGGGACCGATTTTTACTGCGATCATATCTTTCTCGACACTTTCCCCCAGCCGCACACCGCCATCGAACTGCCCGGCGACAATATCCACAAAACCATTATCCACCACCAGATCCAGCTTAATTTCCGGATACTCTTTCAGGAAAGGTTTCAGTTTTGGCCATAACAGTGTACGTGCGGCATGTTCCCCTGCCGATAAACGGATATTTCCTGAGGTAATACCATCCAGCTGTACCAGCGACAACAGTTCCTGTTCCAGATCAGCAATCCCCGGTTCAAGGCAGGCAATAATCCTTTCTCCTGCGTCGGTCGGTGCCACACTACGGGTTGTCCGTGTCAGCAGCCGCAGGTTCAGTCGTGCTTCCAGTGCTTTTATGCCATGGCTGAGGGCTGACTGCGAAACACCCAGCTTCGCTGCAGCTTTAGTGAAGCTTCTTTCTCTGGCTACCATCAGAAAGATTTGCAGCTCATTGAAATTTTCTTTCAGCATCGCCCCGTCCCTTCACTGTTACGCTTTTTCTGCCGCAGTGTTTAATCACCCCGGCGCCTGCAACCGGTAATTATACACTTCCGGCAATGTATAAAAAACACAGATGTATTTTTATCGATTCTGGCCGGGTAAGGCATCATTTGCCGTGCGGCGTTCACCGGACAAAAATAAAGGCAGGCAGTGCCATGTTGTGGTTAATCATAAAATATGCCCTGACGGCGGGAATGGTCGTGCTTATTTCGGAAACAGCCAGACGCAGTGACCGGCCGGGCGGATTACTGGCCGTACTGCCATTGGTCACCGTGCCGGTGCTTATCTGGATGAAAGCAGAAGGACAGTGTCAGCAAAAAATAGCCAGCCATGGCTGGTATACTTTTGGGTATGTGGTACCGACATTGCCTATGTTTCTTGTTTTTCCCGGGGCTTATCAGCTGTGGGGCTTCTGGCCCGCACTGCTGATATGCTGTTTATCCACGGTGCTTCTCTTTGCTGGCTGGGCAGCAATATTTCATCGCTTTAATATCCATTTACTGTAACGGTTGCCGGATCCGGGTTCAGGCTGCGGCAACCGACATAGCAGGATGCCTCAGCCATTACCGGAAAAACAGCATGTCCGACAGCCTGCTCTGTCAGAGATTAAATAACCCTGAAACCGTGGGTTGCATCTTTTTCCAGTTGCTCCACCAGCCCGTATTCCCAGTCAAGGTAGGCCTGCATCACCTGCGGCGAAACATCTGTGCCTTCATAAGGACGGCGGTAGCGATCCTCAGGCGTTGATAATAACCGGGTTTCGCCTTCTTCTTCTGCCAGTCCCGCGGCACGCCAGCCACTATTCCCGCCTTCCAGTACCACCACCGGTTTTCCGGTCAGTTGCTGCAATTGATCGACAGCAAACCGGGCCAGCAGACTGCTGCCACAAGTGACAACGTAACCTTCTGCGTCAGGGAATGTCCCCGATGCCAGCAGTGCAGGTATATCGGCCCTCAGCAGCCAGTAAGCTCCCGGAATATGCCCTTTCCGGTAATTAGCACTGGTCGTGAAATCAAGGATCTGCGTCTGACCGGTGGTCAGCCATTGCAGTGCCGTAAGTGGATCAACCTGCGGATGCAACCCCGTCGCCGGTACCGGGGCCCGCCAGTCCCCCTGCTCAGTAAATTCAGTTGCCGGCGCATCGAGTACTGCCACCTGCCAGTTCATCTGAGCCAGCCATGAAGCAGTGATCCAGGCCCTGGCTTGCAGATCATCGGCCAGTACAATCCGTGCGCCACGCACACTGGCATAATGGTCAGTTTCCTGCACCAGCTGGCCACCGGGCACATGGCGGGCACCAGGCAAATGTCCGGCGGCAAATTCTCCGGCACTGCGAATATCAAACAGATATGTGGTTCGGTCGCTCTGGCGCTGCCAGTCATATAACTGCGCCAGAGACACGGATTCCACACCGGCTCGTGCGGCAACCTGTTGCGCCTCCTGAAGTGCCCGTGACAGATTCTCCTCACCCGGTTCGCCATAATGCCGCGACTGACCGTGTTCCAGTGTCTGACCGGCCAGAGTCCAGCCAATGGTGCCGTTGCGCAGTGCTGCCACAGGATTTTTCAGACCGGCGTTTACCAGGGTCTGTGTACCGATAATACTGCGGGTACGCCCTGCACAGTTAATAACTACCCGGGTGTTTTCTGATTGCAGATGATCACGGATACGCAGTAGCAATTCTCCCCCAGGCAGACTGATACTGCCGGGGATATTCATGGTCTGGTATTCATCATAACGGCGGACGTCGAAGACTTTCACATCCGCTCCGCAGGCCAGAAGTTCAGCCACTTCTTCTGCTGCCAGGGATGGTGTATGCCGCTGATACTCCACCAGTTCACCAAAGGCTTTTGACGGAGAATTAACATCAATAAACAGCTGTTCTCCCGCCTGTTTCCATCCTTGCAGACCGTCCTGCAATAAAGCGACATCACTGTAGCCCAGCAGCTGTAATCGCTGCGCAGCCACCTCTGCAAGTCCTTCCCCGTTGTCAAATACTACCAGCGGTGTGCTACGCCGTGGGATACGGGCAAAAACGTCGAGTTCTAATTTTGATAATGGCAGGTTAACCGCAAACAACGGATGCCCGGTGGCATATACCGCCTCTTCCCGTACATCCAGCAGTGCCAGTTCCTGGTTCGCCAGCAATGACTGACGGATATCAGCAGCGCTGCGTAATCTGAAATGATGTTTATCACTCATCAGCGGATAATCCCCATATATTCGGTAAATAACGATTGGCATAACCGGAAATAAACGTTTGTTCACTACCATCCGGCCGGAAGGTTGCCCGCGTGACCTGACCTATATTCGCCCCGTAGACATGAATACTGACCGAGACCCGGTCATTAAAAGCATTACTCACCTGATGGATATCACCTGTCAGCGGTGACAGAATTTCGACCTCTCCCGGGGTGAGCTGTACCGGAGGTTGTGACGGAGTAAGACCATGCTGATCACGGATAAACGACTGTGATATTTCAGCGCCCCGCAACATACCAATCAGCCCCCAGACACGGTGATCATGCACCGGCGTACGCTGGCCCGGTCCCCAGACAAAACTGACCACAGAAAAACGCTGCGCGGAATCCATATGCAGCAGATACTGCTGATAATGCTGCGGATGTGGCTGTGCAAATTCATCATCCAGCCAGTCATCTTCCCTGACCAGCTCAGCCAGCAACGGAGCACTGTGCTGTAAAATTTCCGCTTCATCATGGCGGGGATAACGGTCCAGCAGTGCAGACAATTGCTGAATAAAACCGGCTAACCGCCGGTGATTTTTTATCCTGCTCATACAATATTCCTCAGGGGTTGCTCTGCTGCCGGCGTTTTTGCCGGGACAAGAATATGTTCAAGTACCCCGGCTTCCAGTTCAGCGAGGCGCGGATCGCCGCGGCGTCGGGGACGAGGGACATCTATCGTTAAATCCAGGGTGATTTTTCCTTCATCAATCAGTACCACCCTGTCGGCCAGCGCGACCGCTTCACTGACATCATGGGTGACCAGTACCACAGTAAAACCCTGCTTCTGCCACAGAGACTCAATCAGTGCCTGCATTTCGATGCGGGTCAGAGCATCCAGCGCACCCAGGGGTTCGTCCAGCAGTAACAGGGACGGGCGATGGATCAAGGCGCGGGCCAGAGCGACTCGTTGTTTCTGTCCACCGGACAGGGCCGAAGGCCACTCTCTGGCACGGTGCGCTAAACCGACAGCATCCAGTGCCGCAGCTGCCTGTTCACGCCACTGGCCTTTCAGGCCCAGCCCCACATTATCCAGTACACTTTTCCACGGCAGTAGCCGGGCTTCCTGGAACATTAGCCGGGTATCCTGCTGCCGCTCCTGTAGCGGCCGTCCTTCGCTGAGTAAATTTCCCGCGTCCGCCTGTTCCAAACCCGCCAGTAAGCGCAGGAAAGTACTTTTCCCGCACCCGCTGCGGCCAACCACCGCAATAAACTGACCTGCTCCTGCCTCTAATTCGATACTGTTTAATACGGTTCTGTCAGCATACGTTTTACTGACACGCTGAATACTCAGTGGCGTACCGGATGGCTGATGACTGATAGTCATGATGATTTCCCTCCTGACTGATATGCCGGATTCCAGCGTAACCAGACGCGTTCCAGCAACACCGCGCAGACATCTGCCAGCTTGCCGAGTAATGCATAAAGAATGATTGCCACGACCACTACATCGGTTTGCAGGAATTCACGGGCATTCATCGCCAGATAACCAATGCCGGAATCAGCAGAGATAGTTTCCGCAACGATCAGCGTCAGCCACATCACCCCGAGGGCATAACGAACACCAACCATAATTGAGGGCAGTGCCCCCGGCAGGATCACCTGACGAAACAGACTGAAACCGCTCAGCCCGTAACTGCGGGCCATTTCCAGCAACCCACGGTCGATATTGCGGATCCCGTGATAGGTATTCAGGTAAATCGGAAACAACGTTCCGAGGGCCACCAGGAAAATTTTGGCACTTTCATCAATCCCGAACCACAGGATCACCAGCGGGATCAGTGCCAGGTGAGGAATATTACGCAGCATCTGTATTGAGGTATCCAGCAGCCGCTCACCGGGGCGTGATAACCCGGTGATCAGCCCTAGTATCAGGCCGACTGACCCTCCGATAGCAAAGCCACTCAGTGCTCTGGCGGTACTGATTGCCAGATTACTCCCCAGTTCCCCACTCAGGGTCATACGCCAGAATGTTTTACCGATAGTGACCGGTGCCGGTAAAACTCTTACCGATAACCAGCCAGCCTGTGCTGCCAGTTGCCATAACACAATCAGTACCACCGGTAATGCCCAGGGCAATAGTGCATGACCTAACCGCTGTCTGCTGAAACGCAATTTACGGGGGCGCTGTACCGCGGATGCCGGCGTGTCCAGTGAGAAAATTGCCATTATTGAACCTCCTGCTGACGGGATGCGTCCGGAGCCTTGCCCCCCGCTGGCCCGCTCAGGGTGAAACTATAATCAAAGGTGGGAGCGACCTGCAAAGCCACGGGTAACAGCCCGCTCTGATGATAAAAATCAGCCGTCTGCTGTTGCTGTGCCACAGTCTGTGCATCAATCGGCTGCCAGGCCATATGCCGTCGTTCAAACGACAGTTTTACCGCATCCTGTGGGAAGCCAATAATTTTTGACAGCGTCTGGCTGTAACTGTCGGGATGCTGATTTGCCCATTGCTGGGCATCAGACAGACGGTGTAAAAAGTCCTGTAATGCCCGTCGTTTTTCCGGATTTGCCAGAGCACTGTCTGTGGCTGCGACAAAAGTATTACCCGACCATAGTCCGCGGCCATTAACCAATACCCGCAGATGATCCTGAGTTTCGGCAAAAGCGGTATACGGCTCCCAGGTTGCCCAGACATCGACTGAGCCACGAATCAATGCCAGTTTTGCATCAGCCGGGTCAAGAAAACGGAACGTTACATCGCGGGCACTAAGCCCTGCCGCAGCCAGTGCTTTCAGCGCCACGAACTGACCAATAGAACCACGGTTAGTCGCAATACTTTTACCTTTTAAACTGGCAGCAGAGGTCAGTGGACTGCCGGCATTGACCAGTAATGCGGTGCCATAAGCATCAGATTTAGCGACAGCTATCGCTTTCACCCGTGCACCGCCTGCTTCAGCAAATAATAACGGGGCATCACCGATAAACCCCGCATCAACCGCGCCGGCATTCAGGGCCTCACCCAGCGGAGCTGCCGCCGGAAATTCAGCCCAGCGCAGGTTATACGGCAGATTCTGTAGTTTCCCTGCTGCTTCCAGTACCGCCCGCATTCCCCCTTTCTGGTCAGCCATTTGCAGGGTTATCTTTTCCGCATTTGCAGTGGTTGTCACACTTATCGCCAATAGCAGTAGCGCCGGAGTGATCTGTTTCATGGCTGTTCCTTGACGGGGGTGAGGGGGGTGGCCGCAATATTATTGGCCGCAGTCGCCAGGCTGTAGTCGAAGGCATTACTGACATCGACATGCCGTGGCAGGACTTTTTCCTGAAAAAACACATCAGCAGAATGTTGCAGGGCCTGTTGCACCCGCGACGTAAATACTACCGGGGTCACTCTGGCACTGTCTGTCCAGGCTTCTGTCACGCTACGCGGCATATGCAACTCTGTCGCCAGGGCAGCAGAAAATTGCTGTGGGTGTAAAAGCGCCCAGCGCTGTGCGCGGGCCAGCCGTGTCAGTAAATCAGAGATGGCAGCACGTTTATCACTGTGAATAGCATCTTCGCGGGCCAGAACAAATGAATAGCCGCTCATAATGCCTTTTCCCCCGCCATCCGGTACCCGCTGCGCATGATCAAGGATTAGCGCAGAAGAGAGATAAGGTTCCCAGGGGGCCCAGGCATCCACCGAACCGGAAGAAAGTGCCGCCCGTCCGTCAGCAGGGCCAAGGAAACGCAGAGTAACATCGGAAGGTTTCAGTCCCGCCCGTTTCAGTAATCCCAGCACCAGATAATGTCCCCAGCCACCACGATTGACAGCAATACGCTTACCTTTCAATGCTGCCAGCGAATCAATACCGCTGCCGGGACGGGATAACAGTGCGATACTGTCCGGATTGTTTTGCCAGGCACCGACAGCCTTTACCGGTGCTCCGGCAGCATAAACATAGAGGAAGGGTAAATCACCGGTAAAACCCACATCCAGAGCCCCGGCGTTCAGTGCTTCCTGTACAGGAGCCCCGGAATCAAATGAACTGACTTGCAAATGATAAGGCAGATTTTCCAGTTCACCGGAGGCTTTAAGCGCGACCAGCCGGTCACCTTTGACATCACCAAGCCGCAGGGTGACGTTATCGGCTGCCTGTACTAGTGGCGCGGCCAATGCCAATAGCATAATCGCAAGGCGGGTCCTTGTTTTCATCAGACACTCTCCGACAGTACAGGCTCTGCGGCCGCTTTTTCGCGGGTCAGAGGGATCAGCTGCTTGCCGTATTCTGTCGCATCGTTCAGCGGATCGAAGCCACGGATCAGCATATTATCGATACCCAGCCGGTAGTATTCCAGCAGAGCATCTGATACCTGATCAGCGGTGCCCACCAGTGCCGTAGAGTTATATCCTCCGGAAACCAGCCCCGCGATACCGGTCCACAGGCACTTATCCAGCCACTCGCCCTGTTTCGCGGCATCCATTAACCGTTTAGCCCCGGTACTCTGAGGTTTTGGCAACCCGAAATGATGGCCTGACTCCGTCAGCTGTTTTTTCGCCGTCTGATAGATATGGGCTGCTTTTTCTCTGGCTTCGGCTTCTGTGGCACCGATGACTGGCCGGAACGAAATACTAAAGCCGGTTTTCCTCCCGTGGCGGGCAGCACTGGCTCGTACCGCCTCTACCGTGCGGGCTGCACCGGCCAGTGGTTCACCCCATAAAGCAAAAACATCAGCATGTTTACCTGCCACCTCAATAGCTTCCGGTGATGATCCGCCGAAATAGATCGGTAAATGGTCCTGCCGGGGTTTTATTGCCGAAAATGCTGCCTCAGTCCGGTAAAAATCACCGTGATGATCCCACGGTTGCTGCTGCGTCAGCGTCTGTTGCAGAACCCTAAGGAATTCATCCGTACGGGCATAGCGCTGTACTTTCGTCAGGTAGTCCCCGTCACGCCGCTGTTCATAGTCACTGCCGCCACTGATAATATGCACTGCCAGCCGACCGTCCAGTAAATGGTCAAGCGTCGCCAGTTTACGGGCTGCCAGGGTGGGAGAAACAAATCCCGGCCGGTGTGCCAGCAAAAATTTGATCCGTGATGTCTGGCTGCCGGCCAGAGCGGTGACCAGGAAGCCGTCAGGCTGATCGGACCAGCACCCCACCAGGATACGGTCAAAGCCTGCCTGTTCGTGAGCTTGTGCAAAGCTGGTAATATATTTTTTATCAAACAGCGGACCCTGTGCCGGAATAATTTCCGATGCCAGGCGATGTCCGATCATTCCGGTAAACTGAATCCCCATAATTGCCCCTTGTCTGCTACCGTGAGAGTTTCGGCTGATAAGGGGCATCTTATTCACTGCGCTTTAATGAGTGAAATTAATTTTTTAGCTAAGCTAATATAAAAAAAACGCATAATATTAACTGACTTTCTGCGGATAATTGCAGACCCTGCGAATACAGGCTGCGGAACTGCCGGACGGCCCGGGATAAAATGACTGGCGTAACCGGCAACAAAATGAACAGCCGCACCCCGTCCGGCTGACAGGTAATGCAGGCTGTCGGATATTGCCCTGTGGCTGGCAGAAATTATAAAAATTTAATAATGAATCAGCCCGCCATCCACCGCGTACTGGCTGCCCGTGACGTAGGATGCATCATCGGAAAGCAGAAAAAGCGCTACCGCTGCGGCCTCTTCTGCGGTACCAGCCCTGCCCAGGGGGACCTGACTAACCACAAAGTCTTCAAACTGCTGACGCGATTCTTGCGGCATAAAATGTCTGAAGTTGGTTTCTATCGGGCCCGGTATCAGGGTATTAACCCGGATATGCCGTTCGGCCAGCGCAGATGCCCAGCTTTTAGCCATCGCGATAACCGCTCCCTTTGTGGCAGCATAAAGACTGGTCATCGCTGCGCCTTCATAGACAGAAGACGATGAAGTGACCAGGACAGAGGCTGCGGGGTTAAGTAAGTCAGATAACACAGCAAGCTGCAACATCGGTCCGCGAACGTTAACATTCATCATGCGGCTGAAGGCCTCGGCTGTCACCGCTTCAGGCACACTTACTTCAGCAAAACCCGCATTCAGCCATAAGCCGTCAAGCATCCCCCATCCGCTAATGGCTGTCTGCAGTTCGCTGATATCAGCTTCGCTGCCGGCATCGCTGCTGAGGACAAGTGAGTCTGCTGGCAGAAGGTTACGGGCGTTTTCCAGCCGTTCTGCACTCAGCCCGGTGACAGCCACCTGACCACCTTCACTGATAATGCGCAGAGCACCCGCCAGGCCCATACCGCTGGTACCGCCAGTAATAAGTATTCGTTTCCCCTGAAACCTGCCCATATTTACTCCGTTGTTGTTTTTAGAAAAACCGGTGACCTTATTCAGGATAACCGGCAGTTGTTTTATTGCTCAACGCAGGGTAACAGCCCCGTCACCGGCTATTTCACAGGATTTTGCTGTTTTCAGCACTGAATATATCCGGCATATTCAGCTTAATCAAAGCACAATATCGGATCTGATTGTCTGAAATTCAGTAAAAGGTCAGGCGGAAAAATAGCTTTCTATTCCCCCGGCAATTGCCCGCGCTATATTCATACGGAACTGCGGGGTACCGAGTAAATGCTCCTCCTGCGGGTTGGTAATAAACGAAGTTTCTATCAGAACCGAAGGTATGGACGGGGATTTAAGTACCACAAAAGCGGCCTGCTCCGGATGATAACTGTGCATCGTATGGACGCTGCGGATATGACCAATCATATGACGACATAAATCCAGACTGTTTTTTATATTCTGGTTTTGTACCAAATCGAAAAATACCCGCTGTAACTGGGAGTCTCTGGTCTGTACATTAATATCCGCATAATCATCTGCCGCATTTTCCCGCTGTGACAGATAGCGGGCCATTGTGCTGCTGGCCCCACGGGTCGACAAGGCATATACCGACGCCCCGTGGGCCTGCGGGCTGGTAAAACCGTCGGCATGTATGGACAAAAACATATCCGCATTATGCTGGTGGGCAATATTCACCCGTTCGTAGAGCGGAATAAAGTGATCATCTTCACGTGTCAGCCGTACTTCAATACGTCGATGACGGGCGAATAACCGCTGCAGATTATGGGCAATCTCCAGCACCACGTGTTTCTCTTCTTCACCTTTTTCACCTATTGCACCGGGGTCTTTTCCTCCGTGTCCCGGGTCAATCATCACCAGCTTACGGGAATGTAACTCTGCCGGCTGACGGGACGTGGTGACACTGGCAATCGCAGACTGGCTGCGTACCGGATTCTGTGGTGTAAAAACCAGATTCGCGAATTCTTCTCTGGCCAGTGCCGGAAGACATAACGCCAGGCCGGATAATAAGAAATGGCGACGGGCCAGGGGACAAATTTTTTTCATTACGTTAATCAGTTTCCTGAAGCGGGAGCGGGTAAACAGGCGTATATCCGCCAGTATATCGATGATTCAGGTAACTTTTTTGTTGTTTGTTTTGCAAAATACGTCAGTCAGCATCCTGCGATAGCAATGCCCTCTCCCCGCACAGCGGCCCGTTAACTCACCCGCAGTTTACGGATGATTTATCACCAGAGTGATTTAAAGTTAGTCACTTGAAAGACAAAGTGTTTATCCGTATTGACACAGACAATATTCCCCCCTATCATTCGCCCCGTCTTCACGACAATTCCTCTGTAGTTCAGTCGGTAGAACGGCGGACTGTTAATCCGTATGTCACTGGT
>NZ_JAERJS010000049.1:0-15462 GCF_018257525.1 Tatumella sp. JGM130
CCGTTATCCAAGATAGACACGGTGTCGCCCGCTCCCGCGGTCCCTTTCAGGATCGGCGTGGCATCGTTACTGGTTTTGTTTACGATATTTTTTCCATTCATATCAAAAATATGAATATCACTTGCGGACACGGATGGTTCTGATTGCAGGGAAGAATCAACATGATCATTATCAGAATGGTGGTGGCTGTCACCTAATAACATTGCCCCAACTCCCAGTAATGTAGCACCAGCTATTAGTGCTACATCAGAAGAGACTGAATCTATAGTAGAAGGGATAGCATCTATACTAACCACTTGGGAAAAGTGAGTGTTATTTGCGCTATTATCTAGCCACCATAAAACTCCATGATTATCCTCAAGAACCAGATTGCTATGCCCACCTCCGTGCGCACTAACGTAGAAGTTTTTTATAGTGATGTGGTCACCTGTAACGGTAACAATTATAAGATCATCTCCCTGACGACTGCTCGATGATATCTGTTCAGGGTTTAAGTGAAGAAGTACGGTACTTTGTGCTGATAAAGTGATATTTGATGTGTTAAAAACAAATTTTTCACCAGTATCCTTAAGTATTACTATAGCTTTAGTCATGTCTTATATGTACCTTTATCATGATATGAGGGACTTAACGCTCAATAATTCATCGACGACCACTCGAGAAACTGGTGCTAAGTGATTATTTTTAATAATTAACATATAGAATAACCAACATAGTCACTTATGACCTAATAATTAGATTTCCATACTATTTTAGGTGGTGGCTCCAATTTATTGATAATGATTTATTGTCATGTAGTACCCGATGACTTTGTCATGCAGTTCAACTGACTTTGAAAACGACAGGGACTTTCTTCCCAGCCTTGCCAGATGCTGCCTGAGATTCAGGTTATGCCGCTCAATTCTTTGTGTGTAACGCTTGCTGATAACGTGAAACTTTCCCTTCAGACGTGACTCATACAACAGCCAGCCATCCGTCATCCAGACCACTACCTCAAAAGGCGACAGTAGCGTCAGAAGCTGCTCCAGGGTTGCCATCGTCCGCTCACCAAAAACGTGCGCGACAACGCGCCTGCGTAGCCTGTCGTTGGCGTGAAACAACCAACGCTGGCGTGATTTAGAGCCGACGTAACCCCACTGTTCGTCCACGTCTGCGCAGACAATCACATCACTGCCCGATTGTATCCGCGAGGTTACTGAGCGGGGCCTGAGTTTTTTAATGTCTGAAAATAGTGCTCAGACCAATACCGATAATGCGTACACTGGCTCGGCATCCAACGCCATTCATGGCTATATCAATGATTTTTGGTGTATACCGGGCTGGGTGGCGGTATAGGTAAAAGTGAGTTGCCATACTTTACGACACTGTTTGCAGAGATAGCGCTGATGACCGGCAGTACTTTTTACGTTAAGGACAGCGCCTTTAGTCCCAGTACAAGCAGGATAACGCACAGAAATGGAAGCCAAAAAAGTAATTCAAAAACAACATCATACACTACATCAATAAGTTGGTAGC
Source organism: Tatumella sp. JGM130 (assembly GCF_018257525.1). Taxonomy (NCBI): domain Bacteria; kingdom Pseudomonadati; phylum Pseudomonadota; class Gammaproteobacteria; order Enterobacterales; family Erwiniaceae; genus Tatumella; species Tatumella sp. JGM130. The sequence continues at coordinate 1,516 of NZ_JAERJS010000049.1, forward strand.
GTTACCGATACTTACACTAGCATTACCAAGAATCACGATTTTTATTTGTAAATAAATTTTTTTACAATTTAATTATATTTTTTAATTATTTCAATTGGTTGCATTCATTTACCCACCTATCAGCTCCGAATATTAAGTTCAATATGTATATTACTAAGTGTAGAAATTGTATTAATTAATTTATCAAACTAGAGTTTAACCTACCTATAGTGCATGTAAGTTGATTTTCGCATACCCACCTTCTAAGCCGGAATTTCACTTATTGTAAGGCTAAGATAAATGCTTAGTGTTTGCCAGTAAAGCCCGTTTCAGAACGTTTATTTTAAATGATGAATTTCAGGAACTGAATCATGAATAGGATTTATAAAGTAGTTTGGAACCATTCTTTGATGATCTGGACAGTTGTTTCCGAACTTGGAAGCGGACGTAAGAAGCTCTCTTTCCGTAAGAAAACTGCACGTAGTGCTGGCCAAATTGCATCAGCAATGCTACTGGTCGCTACGAACGCACATGCATTAGATATCAATGGTTATACTGACATAAATTCTTCAACAGATATTAAGGATGGTATGCAGTGGACTGGTACTGCCGTAGTGCAAGTCAACTCTGGAGCTGATGTGACCGTGGCTAACTCCGGGAACACAACACTCAACATGTCCACCTCTACTCCTGCTGACACCAGCTTATGGATTAATGGCGGTTCATTAACAGCGACCAATTCCGGTGACCTGATCACAGGAAATAATTCATTATTACAAATTGGTGGCGCTCAGGCCGGTGGTTTAACCAACCAACAACAGGGCGGTAGCGCAGGAACGCTCTCAGTTAGAGCACTCAAAACATCTGATAATTCCACGGCTTTCAAACTCTGGATGTTCGGCTCATCAGACTCTACTGCGAAGCTGATTGCAGACAGTATTGATTTGCGAGCTAACAATAACAATCTATGGTTCATCTCTCCCGGTGGCTCTGAGCTAGGCTCAGATATTAATGTTGTGAATGATATGACCGTGGTTAACGGTAGTAGTGGAACGATTAATATTAATGGTAACTCTAGTTTAACGGTCGGGGGAAACCTCTATCTGGATACTACAGGAGGATCATTGCTCCTCACAGGTAATGAAAAGTCGTCTGGGATTACTGTTGGCGGAGACATGACCCTCACTAATAATGTGAAGCTATCAGACATTAATGCTGTCAGTACTTTGGCAGGTATTTATTCAACCTTAGTTAATGTTGCTGGTAACATTAACGTCATTGGTCAGAATGTTGGCAATACAGGGCTTCAGCTAATCAATGCTACTGGGACAGGAGTCACGACTCAAGGAGGGGTTAACATATCCTCAACAGCTAGCGGGAATACTACAGATGTAATTTTTGGGCACTCAACTAAGGTGAAGGCATCTAAAGATATTAATCTGACGAGTGTCTCAGATGGGGCTGTCAATCTCTATATTGGTGATTCTAAGTATGGTGCCCCTACAGATATCAGTGCTGACAGTATCACTATGTCGGGTGATGGCGATAACAAGGTTATTTTCAATAACACTAAAACGCCTACAGTAGGTACTGTGGGATATCTGTTTGATGTACCAATTAATGGTTCAGGCAGTGTTGAACAGCAGTCAGGCCATACAACATTGAGCAGTGCTTCTGGCTATGATGGCGGGACGGTGATTAGCGGTGGTTTGTTATCCATCACTAACCATGACGCTTTGGGTACTGGCAGTGTAGCCATTAATACTGGGTTGAATAGTAATTCCTTAGGACTTGATCTTGCTTATACCGATGGTTCAGATTTTACGAATACCTTGACAGGCAGGGGTACGACAACGGTGTCAGGGGACGCCACGATTGTCGGTGATAACAATAACAGTGGTTATACTGGTACTTGGAATATTCTTGGTATCGCAACATCTGATAATGATGTGACTACCAGTCACACAAATTTTGGCAGTGGTGACATCAATATTGCTTCTGCCGGAAAACTGAATGTCGATACAGATAGCTCATTTGATTTTGAAAACCTATTAACTGGTGATGGTGAACTGGTAGCCAGTAACAATGGTGGGGAGTTTAATTTCGGGCATGATGTCGGGAGTCATTTTTCTGGAACGGTTTTATTAAAAAACAATACCTTCAACCTAAGCGATGACAATACGACAGCTTTGACTAGCGCAATATTAGTCGTAGGCGGAGGAAACACAACGACTGTTGGAAATGGCCAGCAAAATATTGGTGGACTTGGCTTTGATGGTGGCAAACTTGTATTTGGTAATGTATCACCAGGCACTAAAACAGTAGATAATACTATTCTGGTTGACAATGAACTGAACCTGACTGGAGCAGGTAATATTCAGATCACTAAAGGAGATGATTTCGAAAACATTGATCACTCTGCTGATACATCCCTTCCATTATTGCAGCAAGATGATGAGGGTATTCTGGTACAGCTTGTGGCAAGTAATGGAATGGTGACAGGTAATGGGGGGAATCTGACTTTGCTGGATGAGAATGGTGATGTCATTTCTGATGCCTCTTATAATAATATTACCCAAAATGGTGAAACTGTCGCGAAAGGAAAATACGATTATCGCCTTACCAATGGTGATGATCAGGACGGCTTGTATGTTAATTATGGACTTAAAGAGGTCGAACTACTGACAACCGGTAGTAATGCCCTAACACTGAACGCTGAGGGTAATACCAGTAATGCAGCAGATTTGAGTGCAAAAGTGACAGGTAGTGGTGACCTACGCATTGATACTGATAGCGATGTTTCTTTATCGAACAGTGAAAACACCTATACCGGCGCTACGTGGGTAACATCCGGAGGTCTGAAACTGGGAAATAATGATGTATTAGGGATGACTAGATTGCTTAATCTGGCTGATGATAGTCATTTGGACCTTAATGGCTACTCACAGACCTTACAAAATATTAACACCGAGTCTGGCAGCGAAATTAAGTTTAATAGCGGAAATCTGACAATTAATAATGGGGTCATTGCCGGTACGATGTCTGGTGACGGAAACCTGAATGTTACCGGAGGCCAACTGACGGTCAGCGGTGATAATACATCAATGACGGCAGATACAACGATAGCTTCAGATGGTACTGTTAGGATGCTGTCATCTCAGGGGCTAGGGACAGGAACAGTCAATAACCAGGGACTACTTTACCTTGGGCAGGATGAATCTGACTCTACATCATCAGACACAGTGATAACGGATTATAGTGTTGGCAATCTTATCAACAGTGGTACTGTCGTTCTTGGTCATAAGGATCTGAGTGGTAATGCTGTTGCCGGTGCAACGTTAATTGTCAATGGGAACTATGATGGGCAAGATGGTCACCTGTTATTTAACACTGTACTGGGTAAGGATGATTCACTGACAGATAAACTTGTAGTTACTGGTGATACTACAGGTACGACAGGTGTCAGTGTTACTAATGCCGGAGGTGTAGGCGATAAAACACTCAATGGAATTGAACTTATATCCGTCGGAGGAGACTCCTCGGGTGAGTTTACTCAGGAAGGACGTATTGTTGCCGGAGCCTATGACTACAGTTTAGTTCGCGGAAAAGAGGCTAATAGCAATAACTGGTACTTGGTCAATAATGGTGATGAAGGTTTTCCGGGTAATGCTCCTAAAGTACTTCCTAAACTACTTCCTGAAGTACGTCCTGAAGGGGGGAGTTACATAGAAAACTTGATCGCAGCAAACAGCCTCTTTAATACCCGATTACATGATCGCCTAGGTGAAACGCAATATATTGATGCACTGACAGGTGAAAAGAAAGTGACTAGTCTTTGGTTACGCCAGGTGGGTAATCATAGTAATTGGAAAGATGGTACAGGTCAGTTAAAAACTCAGAGTAACAGTTATGTCGCTCAATTAGGTGGTGACATTGCTCAATGGACGTCGGATGGGCTCGATCGTGGCCATCTTGGATTGATGGCTGGTTATGGTAATAATAATAGTTCAACGCACTCCAAAACGACAAACTATGATTCTAAAGGATCAATCAGAGGTTACAGTGTCGGTACCTACGGAACTTGGTTTGCTAATGAAAAGGATAAATCAGGACTGTATATTGACAGTTGGTTACAGTACAGTTGGTTTAATAATAATGTCAAAGGTGAAAGCCTGACAAATGAGAACTATAAGTCCAAAGGATTCACTGCTTCTCTTGAGAGTGGTTATACCATGAAAATGGGTGAGTTTTATGGCAGTAAAGGTAATTTTAATGAGTGGTTTATCCAGCCACAGGCACAAGCGACGTGGATGGGTGTAAAAGCACATAACCATACAGAGTCTAATGGGACTGTGGTTAGTAGCGATGGTAATGGAAATATCCAGACGCGCCTAGGGGTTAGGACTTACCTTAAAAGTCATCAAAAAGGTGATAAAGATAATATTCAGGAATTTGAACCTTTTATTGAGTTTAATTGGTTACACAATACTCGTAATTTCGGTACAACAATGGATGGAGCCAGTATAAACCAGGCAGGCGCTCGGAATACTGGAGAAGTAAAAATGGGTGTCGAGGGCAAAATCAACCCTAACCTCAATGTTTGGGTTAATATCGGTAATCAATTGGGTGAAAAAGGATATAGAAATACCAGCGCAATGATAGGTGTTAAATATAGCTATTAGTAGCCTGTTATTGGGGTGAAACACAGTTTCCTAAACCTATCCATAAAATATGGTTCAGGATAGGCTAAGATAAAAATGGCGTGATATTTTCGGTGAGATGAAGATATCACGCTTTTTTGGGGGGATTACCGAATAACCAGAGAAGATATTATCAATATAATAAAAGGCGTCGATACCTTAAAAGTTTCGCTGGCTGTCATGAGTCACTCCTCCTGTTATGTCCATTAAACGTTTTTTCCCGCCCTCAATTATGGATCAGGCGCAGCTATTCCTCAATCCAGCCGACACAGGGCATTCCTTTGTAGTGGTCAACAAAAACTGGCCACAGCTTTAGAGTTTTTCCAGAACAATCGTTCTGATTCATTCGGCGTCAAACCTCCATTATATTGATGAGGTCTGAGCTGGCTGTAATATCCTGTGATGTAATTAGTTATTGCCGTGCTGGCTTCGCTAAAATTCGCGTAGCCATTATCCGGTACCCACTCTGTTTTCAAGCTTCTGAAGAACCGTTCTATCGGGCTGTTATCCCAACAATTTCCACGGCGACTCAAGCTTTGCTTTATTTGATATCTCCACAGTAACTGTCTGAAATTCCTGCTGGTATAGTGGCTACCTTGATCCGAGTGATAAAGTAAATTAGTCGGTTTTCCCCGTGCTTCCCAGGCCATCGACAGGGCTTTACCTGTTAGTGCGGAATCAGGGAAATATGACATCGCCCAGCCAACCGGCTTACGGGAAAACAAATCGAGTACAACAGCTAGATAAGCCCAGCGTTTTCCCGTCCAGATATAAGTCACATCACCGCACCAGGCCTGATTAGGCTCGGTAACAGCAAACTGTCGATCCAGATAATTAGGGATCTCAATATGTTCCTTAGACGCCTTCTTATAACGATGGCCAGGTTGCTGACAGCTGATAATATTGAGCGCTTTCATCAGCTTTGTTGCCCGCCAGCGGCTCAGTTTTATACCTTTGTTGGTGACCATTGCGGCAATGCTTCGCGCTCCTGCTGAACCGTTACTTTCGCGATAAACTTCACGCACAAGGCTCAGTAATGCCACTCTCGTGGCGTCAGGCTTCCTGGGCTGCCGCCAGTATTTATAACTGCTGCGATGAACCCCAAACACGTTGCACACAACGGCAACAGGAAACCGCGCCCTGAGTTTCTCAAATAATGAGAATTGTTCAGGGAGTCTGACATCAAGAGCGCGGTAGCCTTTTTTAATATATCCCTTTCCATTTCAACACGTTGGAGCCTTTTCTTCAACTCACGTATCTCAATCTGCTCAGGTGTCATGGGTGAAGCTATGGGTGATTTACCCGTTCGCTCTTCTTTCAGTTGTCGAACCCATTTATCCATCGTGGATTTGCCGACATTCATTGCTGTAGCAGCAGCGGCAACGGTGTAATGCTGATCGAGAACTAACTGAGCCGCTTCGAGGCGAAACTCGGGGCTGAAATTGCGTCTGGTACGTCCGGTCATAATGTCACCTGTTTTGACTATGAGGCGATGATATCACCTCTATTCAGGTGGCGAAATTTAGTGTGCCACTACAGTTCGACGTTAATGCTGGCCTGCGTAAAAGGATTGCATGGCTCGGTACCTACCGGTGAAGTAATTTTCTTTCGTTCCTTTGTGGCCTTATTTCCGCTCCTGTTTTGGCTGAAACTGCAGGGTAATATTCTGGAAAACCTCAGAACCCACAATATATTCGGTCACCTGATCCGGGGCTTTTCCGGCACCGGCGGGATGTATTTTAACTATCTGCCGCTAGTCTATATTTCGCTGGCCGATGCGACGGCGCTGAGTTACGCCGCACCAATGTTTACCGTTATTATGGCAGCCATCCTGCTGAAAGAGCATGTCCGGCTTTCCCGCTGGGTAGCGGTGATCGTCGGGTTCTCGGGAATTATTGTGATGCTGTCGGCAAGCCTAGGTCAGGGAGACTCCCTGTTCAGCCGTGGACTGCATAACGGAGCAACATTAGGTGTACTGTTCGCATTAATCGCAGCACTTTGTACAGCCACCTCGAATATACAGATCCGCTTCCTGAACGGGATCGAAAAGCCGGGCGCCATCGTGTTCTATTTTTCACTGATGACCACCTTTATCGGCTTGGCGAGCTGGGCTTTTGGCTGGAGAGTTCCGGACAAAATGCAGCTCCTGTTACTGATCGGCTGCGGGCTTTTTGGGGGTATGGCTCAAATTCTGGTGACCCTAAGCCTACGTTATACGGATGCTTCTCTATTGGCACCATTCGATTACACCACACTGGTCTGGTCGATGATCGCAGGTTACCTTTTCCTGAAGAGTTTGCCAGTATCTTCCACACTGGCAGGCGCAGTTATTGTCGCATCTTCAGATATATTTACACTATGGTCAGAACAACGCCGACATCAGCTAAGTATAAAAAAAATTAATACCAAATAGAGTCGCTGCCGATCCTTTGGTAAGCAAGTTAAGACATATGAAGTCATGCGTCAGGCTGTCTGTGAGTATGCAGAGCGTGCCGCTGCGCGGCGAGCAGCAGTTCTGCGGGCATATTGCTATATTTTTGAAAACGTCACCGTTCGCCGTCAATGAACTGTATTACGGGAATATTGACAGTGAAAATCTGATGACTCCCACACAAGGTACCAAAAACAGCATAGCCGCAGCGGTGAAAGAACCGGATAAGATCTGGGTGAATGGACATCGATATGCAAAAGCGGATTATATGCTCAATGATTTTACTCACAGCGTGGTTTCTCTGCTGAATCTGTTCGGTGATACTCAGTCCCGAAACAGCAGTAATCAGCTGATGAAGGTCGTGGACAGTATCAACCATTCAGGTATGGGAAAAGTGTGGTTTGCGGGACGGGGCATCGCCCCTAAGTGGCAAATGAAACGAGAAATGCTTTCCCCTGCATACACCACCAGATGGACAGATTTACCAGTAGCTCGATTATGAATACCTCTGCTATCTTATTATCTTGTTATCTTATTATCTTTCCATGCCCCCCCTTTTTTTGGGTTCATCGCGTTTTACCGGGGAACGCTGCTTTTATCTTCAGGAAGAAGTAGTCGTTATCCCGGTATCCATATGCCATGCGTTTCAGCACCTTGATCTTGTTATTCATTCCTTCAAGTATGCTCGTATTCAGCCGGTGCGTCGCACTGGCGATTATTCCGCTTATGTAGTTCTTCAGCTTGTTAGCGAACTGCTCTAATGCCCTGACCCCACTCTCATCGCACTGTCTATACCACTCATTCCAGCGTGCTTGTGCTGCCGCCTTATCTGGCGCATACCATATCTCTTTCAGCGCAGTTTTCATTACATACACGGTATTTAGCGGCTGATTAGCCTCCAGCAGTTCTGCCAGTTTTACCTCATGTCCTGCCGGCAGATTTTCTGGGTTACGCAACAGTAACCAGCGGCTGCGTTTGATAACCTGCCGCGCTTTTTTGTTGTCACGCAACTGATTAGCCTGGTCGACCCGTACCCTGTCGATAACCTCACGACCGAACTTTGCCACGACGTGGAAGAGGTCATACACCACTTCTGCCTGTGGGCATTGCTCTCTGACCTCCAGATCCAGTGCGGTGTTCATATCCATTGCCACAGATTCAATGGCAGCACAACCTTCAGGACCCAGCCAAGTAAAGAGCAGACGGAAGGCCACCCGGCTTCGACCTTCACCAACCCACAGCACCTGCTGTGTATCTGCATCCACGACAACAGTGGCATAACGATGGCCTTTGAATAGAGCGAACTCATCCATCATCAGACGGCGCAGGGTACGACGCTCAGGCTCTTGTAGCTCGCGTCGCAATCGGCGGAGGTCGATGTTCTTGATGGTATGCCAGTGCAGCCCCGTCAACTGCGCTACATGCTTAACGGGTAACAGCCCGGTAAGAGACTCCACCCAGACGGTTAAGGTGGAGGTATAACGTTGTCGCTCAGGCAACCAGGATATGCGTTCAGTAACGATACCGCAGGATGCACATCGCAGACGGCGGACGGGAACCTGAAGTGTAATGCGCCAGTGCAGCAAGTCACGTTCACGAACCCGGCGCAGGGAAACATCATGAACAGCACAGGTGTTCTGGCCACATCGGCGGCAGGCGGGTGCAAAGTCCGGGTCCGGCCGGAGGGTAATAAGAAGCGCATCGTGTGCGCATGTGGTAAAGGAATCGACGGTGAAACCTTCCCAGAAAAGTGAAGAGAGGTTAGCATTCATGGCAGACGGCGGTTAAGTGGCTGGTTAGTGTTTTGGCGAATACAAAACTAACCACTTTTACCGCCGTTTTCTATTAGTTCACGCTAAGGTGCGATGAACCTTTTTTTGTCTATTTGCTATCTTGTTATCTTGTTATCTTGTTATTTTGTTATCTTGTTATCTTGTTATCTTGTTATCTTGTTATCTTAATTTAATTGTAAATCAGTTATTTACAAACCTATTAAGTTAACATCAAAACAAGTAATTGCAAAAATTATGCTCTCGTGGCAATGTTAAGTTGTTATCTTAACAACTTAACATGAGGCTATAATGATAATTGTATTAGGTAGTCAAAAAGGTGGTGTGGGTAAAAGTACACTTGCGGTATCAATAGCCGCATATCTGATGTCATTAGGTAATCGCGTGATTATCGTCGACGCAGATGACCAAAAATCAGTGCTAACTTGGTACAACAACCGTCCTGAAGATCTCCCACATATTCCGGTTACAGGCGCAACAGGCAACATCAAAGCAATGTTAAAGGAGCACGAAAAATCCTATGACTTTGTCATTGCAGACTGTGCAGGCCGTGATAGCGCAGAAATGCGTAGTGGATTGATGGCCGCAGATGTGTTTATTTCTCCTCTGCGTCCTTCTCAGATGGACTTGGATGTTGTGCCTCATACATGCTCCGTTTTTACAGCAGCAAAAGATTTTAATGAGGATGTTCGGGGTTATCTCGTTTTAAACATGACGCCCACAAACATGTTTGTCAATGAAGCCAATCAGGCAGCAGGAGTACTTAAGGATTACCCTGAAATGCATCTGGCGAACTCCCGAGTATGTGATCGTAAAGCACATCGAGACGCGTGGGCCGAATCAATGACAATTTTTGAAACGCAAAATGATAAAGCACAACATGAAATTGAAGCGTTAGTTAAAGAGGTTATTCTGTGAGAAATAGAGCAGGTATTCCACCTCGTGACGAGGCAGCATTTATTAACGGTGGCACGGCTGGTATTGATAATGCCCAAAAATCATCAGATAAAACTACGGTTGTAAGCAAAGCAAAACCAGTGAGCATTTCCTTTTTTGATGAGAATCTGAAAGATATTGATGATCTTATAATGGCAGAGATGGTTTCTGGTAAAGGCAGAGTGAATCGATCTGACATAGTCAGGGCGGCGGTAGAAGCACTAAAAATGTTAACAAAATCAGATATATCTCGGTTGATATCCGAAACAAAACAAAGATAATATCTTGTTATCTTGTTATCTTGTTATCTTGTTATCTTGTTATCTTGTTATCTTGTTATCTTGTTATCTTGCTAGTATGAGAGAAGGTATGTACGAAAACATACGTTAAAAACGTAACCATATGTTTGAGGTCTATACGCTCGCAAATCTACCGAGCAGGTTTACGTTAATTTGATTACTGGGTTTATTAACGCCGGAAGGCATACTGGTACCAATAAAAAGAGTAAACGAAACCCTCATTTTCTTTACTCGCTTTAACTGATCAAAAATATTCACTGTACGTTTTCTCACGACTGGCTTTCACCTTCCTCACTGGTCGGCAGTCTGCCTCGAAGGAATTCAGCACCGGTATCACAAGAAAATGCGTGATCCTAAAGAAGGTATTTCATTGGCGGCGATTACCGCAAAAGAAACTACTCATAGCAATTTCAGTGGGACTGGAGGCGGTCTTGGCTTAGGAACGGGAGGGCTGGGGGTATTTTTTGGCGGCATATCTGGTACTCGTCAGGATCAGACCCAACGGGCAAAAAACTTTGTCGCGCCGGAAAAGGCCTCACCCAACCTTTTGAGAATGTATGCTCCGTTGTTATCACTTCTCGGAGTAGGTATGTTGTCGGGAATGATTGGAGGTTTGATGCTAAGACAGGACACCGGTGATGCCGTCGGATTAAGTACCGCAACGACTGTCCTAGACAGTTCATCGGTCTCAACCAATTCAAATGTTGATTTCTTAATTGTCGCTCTACGTTTTGTCGTGCCAGCAATGGCTCTGATCGCTGCGATAATCTGGTTGTTTTTTTCCAGCGGAAAGGCTAAGACTGTTGAAAATGAAAGGATAAAAAAACACAGGTAAGAGACAAGATTAAGGAAGAAATTTACTACCGGCTGCGTTATGTCGAGTCTGATCATGTAGTATTCGACCCAGTCACATTCCGTGAAGTGCCCGCAGAGCGTGAGTGTATTATTCGGTTGCTATGCGAACTTGCCAGCGAGAAAGCCAACAAGTTGAAATGAACACAGTGATGTCGGGAACCCGCCAGAATGTTATGGACAGTATAAAGAAGGAAAAGAGCACTCAGTGACGCTGACAGAAAAATCGGGCCATCTAGCATGGTGCGCCCTTGTAGCCCTTGCGCTGGCCAGACAGGAGGGTAGTGTTCTCTCTCCGGCACAGGAAAACCTCTTTCTCACCCGCTGGCTGGCGACTGCGCTGAAGCAACGACGTTTTTCGCGAGATGTGGCGCCCGATATCGAGTGGTTTCTGAAACAGGGACGCCAGCTGGGCGTCAGCGCGAAGCTGGCCAGCAAGCTGAATTACCTCTGGCGCTCCTGTTCCGGCTGACGTATGCCCTAGAAACTGCGAAAGACATGAACTGGAATTACCGTCTGTTGAGCGATCGGGAATGGTCTGGCCGGAATGCTGTTGCGCTGAATGCCGGCGTAAACGGTATTTATCTCTCGCGGACTAGCCTCGATGCGGCATTTGACGACGATGGGCGACAGATAAATCCGCTGCTGACGCGTCTGACCGGGAATGTTGGGGGCGTGGTAACGCTGTTTAACCGCTGTGGCTGGCAGGCTGATCCGGCACACGATGCCTCCCAGCCCCATCAGTATTCGCTGATGACCGGACAGGGAGTATCAGGAAAGGATGATTAGTGGTGGATCTGCGTCAGGTCATCTTCCGTCAGACCGGTCATTTTCATGACGGTACTGCGGTCAATGCCGTTCTGCAGCATGGTACGGGCAATTTTCAGAGTGGTTTCACGCTCGCCTTCGGTGCGGCCTTTTTCAATGCCGCGCTGTTCGCCGAGCTTAAGGCCTTCTGCCCTGCCTTTCTCAATACCCTTCTGCTCAAGCTGCTGTGCGATGGTCATAAGTGCGTCTCCGTGTTGCGGCACACGCTGTGCCAGTTCGCGTACAAAGGATTCGGCGTCGGCTGATTCGCCTGCCTGTACAATATAGTGTACCAGCGATATTACCTGAGATGAAGACAGATAGCCGGCCAGTAAAATGGGCGCCAGCCGGTCAACCAGTTCTGCCAAGTCCCGCTGATGAATATGTTTCTGCAGTAAGGTCAGGGCAGCCATACTGCGATGCTCGGCGATTTCATCATCCGGAATGACCGTAACGTCTACCAGCGGGAAAGCGCTGCTGTAGAGTTTGCCTGCCAGCCCGGGATCGTCAAATTCATCCAGCCAGCGGGTAGAGTACGGGTACGGGCTGCGTTTACCCGTATAGAACAGCACCGGTATTACCAGTGGCAGTTTTTTATGCCCTGCCTCCAGATGGCGCTGCATGGCAGCTACCGCATAGCGTATGAGGCGGAAAGCCATATGTTTGTCCGGCGTTGACTGGTGTTCGACCAGAACATGAATATATCCGTCGCCGGCTGTCGTTTTAAGGCTGTAGAGAACATCGCTGAAATACTGGCGGAGGTCATCCTCAACGAACGAGCCTGATTCAAGTTTCAGTGTGCTGAGATCGCAGACTGCACGCAGCTCTGCGGGCAGGTGGATTTCCATGAAATCCCGTGCAATATCTGGTTGCGTAAGGAACTGCCTGAACGTGGCATCGTGGGGTGTGGGTGTGCTGCTTTTCTTCTTCATCAGCCCTGGCTCTGAGAAATGACCCTAGAATGTTATCACAGCTCAGAAAAAGCTAACATTGGCGCTGAACGGAATTGCCATTCCTTCAGGGTGCTGGGGTGGTTCGGTCCCCTACTTTATTCTGGTAACACCGGGCTGGCCGCATCGTCACGCAGACGCATGATGGTTTGTCGCGAGGTACCAAATTCTCGGGCAACGGCGCTGATACTGGTGCCCGCTTTCAAGTGTTCAAGCGCTGCCTGCCGCTGGTCCGGGTTCAGCGCCGGTGGCCGGCCAAACCGTTTTCCGGCAGCTCTGGCTCTTGCAAGGCCAGAATGTGTGCGCTCAATCAGCAGGTCTTTCTCAAACTCTGCTACCGCTGAAATAACCTGCATGGTCATCTTGCCGGCCGCGCTGGTGAGGTCCACGCCACCCAGCGCAAGGCAGTGTACGCGAATACCGGACGTTGCCAGCTGCTCCACGGTCTTTCGCACGTCCATTGCATCACGGCCAAGGCGATCAAGCTTGGTCACTATCAGTACATCGTCATTTTCCATGCGATCAAGTAATCGGGCAAAACCGGGGCGTTCGCTGGCGGTCACAGACCCGCTGATTTGTTCCTCAATCAGGCGCTGTGGTTTAACGGTAAAACCGGCAGCTTCAATTTCCCTGCGCTGATTTTCCGTTGTTTGTTCAAGTGTGGATACACGGCAGTAAGCAAATACTCGTGACATTGTATAATTTTCTGTACGAAATGGATGTACGAATTATAGCGCATGTACGAAACTAATTTCACTATCTTTTGGACAGGGACTGCAATGGGTGTACGAAAACGGTCTATTTCGGATAGTACAAAATGATACCCACAGTAAACTATAAGGGGTCTGACGCTCAGAGGAAGAAAACATTGCTTAACGTGAGTTTTCGTTCCACTGAGCGTCAGCCCCCTTTGATGGCTAACTTGGGAGGAGCACATGGTGGTGACTAGCGAAGCGGTTGATGAAAATGTTGATACTTTCGCAATCTATAAAAAATACATGAAGCCTTGGGTTGATGATCTCTTAGGCTGGGATGAGCAGTTTCAGTTTAACGGATTTAGTAAGAATCTCCGACAGCATTACTTTCGATGGATTTTTATCGACGGGGAGAAAGTAGGTATTAGCTGCTGGTAATGATCCCAATTTATTGATAGTGATTTATTGTCATGTAGTACCCGATGACTTTGTCATGCAGTTCAACTGA
>NZ_JAERJS010000004.1:0-171157 GCF_018257525.1 Tatumella sp. JGM130
AACGCACAGAAATGGAAGCCACAAAAGTACCTCAAAAACACCATCATACACTAATCAATAAGTTGGTAGCATTACCTTGGCGTACAATAAAACATCAGCATGATAACCAGCGGAATAAAACGCTCAAGGTCTCTGAAAAACAGATTTAATGAACTTATCGCTAAAGACAGCCCAAGAGTTAATATCATTTGCGCCATTCCGATTAACGGAACACCCCATAACCATGACCATGAGGGGGTCATATTATATATCAATAGGAAAATAATAATTACTGGTATGGTACAAATAAAATGCAAAAACTCCATGAAAACATTACAAAATGGAATGATTGACCTGGGGAATACGGTTTTTTTGATGATCTGTGCATTAGAAATAAATGAGAATAACGAATTACTGACTGAACTGGCGAACCATTGCCAGGGGAATAATCCGGTAATCAGAAAAACTGTATAGTCCGGTATCTGAACCCTCATTACCAATTTAAAAATAAAGTAATAAATCAGCGCAAATAATAAAGGATTTGCAATAGACCATAAATAGCCAAGAAAACTGCTTTTATACCTGACCTTCAGTTCTTTCTCCGTAAGCACAGAGATAAGATCGATTAAATAACCAGCACTAAACTTCATTTTCTCTATCCGATTTTAAGTCTGAGAAGGTAACTGACTGTATTTTTCCACGCTACCGCCCCGGGCTTTTCAGCTACCCGTACACTATATAACTGTTAAAAATTCAAGCTGAACTTATGTGCTAATATGCCGGCAACTCTGTCACCGGCATCCCAGATTCCTTATCAGCGATACCCGTTGGGATTTTTACTCTGCCACAACCAGGTATCACGCATCATTTCATCAAGGCCGCGGCTGACTGTCCAGCCCAGTTCACGTTCTGCCAGCGAAGGATCCGCCCAGAAAGCCGCCAGATCACCACTGCGACGTGGTTTGATAGTATAAGGCACCGGTTTTCCGCAGGCTTTTTCAAAGGCTTTGATCATTTCCAGCACCGAATAACCTTTGCCGGCACCCAGATTATAAGCACGGTAACCAGTACTCTGTTTCAGGTGATCCAGGGCTTTAAGGTGCCCTTCCGCCAGGTCAACTACGTGGATATAATCCCGCTGGCAGGTACCGTCCGGAGTGTGGTAGTCGTCACCGAAGACACCTAACTGCGCCAGCTTACCGATAGCTACCTGGGCTATATAAGGTAGCAGATTATTCGGGATACCGGCCGGGTCTTCACCGATTTCACCTGACGGGTGCGCCCCTACCGGGTTGAAATAACGTAACGCGATAGTATTAAACGCCGGCTCTGCACGGGAAAAATCCTGCAACACCTGTTCGATCATCACTTTAGATGTCCCGTAGGGGCTGGTCGTCCCGCCGATCGGGGTGGTTTCAACATAAGGAACCGGGGCATGCTCACCGTATACCGTCGCTGAAGAACTGAAAATAAAATTCATGATCCCGGCGTTGCGCATCTCTTCCAGTAATATCACTGTGCCTGAGACATTATTGTCATAATATTCAAGGGGCATACGGGTGGATTCACCCACCGCTTTCAGTGCCGCGAAATGAATGACTTCCGTCACAGGATAGTCAGCAAACAGTTTTTGCAGGCACTGACGATCGCGGACATCACCTTCAACAAAAGTCGCAGCTTTACCGGCCAGTTTTTCCACACGGCGCAGAGATTCCTGTGACGCATTACAAAGATTATCCAGTACCACAACGTCATCACCACGTTCCAGCAGTGCCAGTACCGTATGAGACCCGATATAACCTGCACCACCCGTGACTAAAACTGACATATCTGACTCCATGTTGTTAATGTTATAAAGAGATAACAATCAATTATTTTGCGATAATACGGCGTATGCTCTCACGGAATTCCTGCCCCTGTGAAGGGTTATGCAGCCCGTAACTGACAAAAGCCTGCATATAACCAAGTTTGCGCCCACAGTTATAATCCGTACCACTCAGTAACGAAGCTTCTACCGGTTGTTTTTTGCTCAGGCTGGCGATGGCATCTGTCAGCTGGATACGCCCCCAGGCACCGGCTTCCGTCTGCTCCAGCTCTTTCCAGATCGCCGCCGACAGTACATAACGCCCTGCCGCTGCCAGGTCTGATACTGTCTCAGCAGCCTGTGGCGGTTTTTCGATAAATTCTTCTATCTCGCTCACATCTCCGGGGTTATCAAGCACTGTGCGGGTAGTGATGACGGAGTATTCAGACAGGTCTTCGCCCGGCATATGCTTGCTCAGTACCTGGCTGCGGCCTGTTTCTTCGAAGCGCTCTATCATTGCCGCCAGGTTATAACGCAGGTGATCGGCAGTAAAACCATCCAGCACAATATCAGGCAATACCACGATAAAAGGATTATCGCCGATCATCGGTTTAGCACATAAAATAGCATCCCCCAGCCCCAGAGGTTGTGGCTGACGGACATTCATGATCGTCACACCCGGCGGACAAATGGACTGCACCTCTTTCAGTAACTGACGCTTAACCCGCTGTTCCAGCAGGGCTTCAAGTTCATAAGTCGTATCAAAATGGTTTTCGACCGCGTTTTTAGACGCATGGGTCACCAGGATAATTTCTTTAATCCCTGCGGTTGCACATTCATCAACGATATACTCAATCATTGGCTTATCAACTATTGGCAACATTTCTTTGGGAATAGCTTTTGTGGCCGGTAATAAATGCATACCTAATCCGGCAACCGGAATCACAGCTTTTAATTTGGTCATAAATAATCCATTCCTTAATCAAAATTAATGCCTGATTATGTGCGACAACGCAGCTTAATCTGCATCAGTATCTTCTGAAATCATCTCAGCGACCAGCCATTCCGTCGTCATTGTCTGCCGGTTCGCACTGCCGGTAACCCGGATGCCGTTTTCACCGGATAATGGTAGCCAGTACAGCGATACCGTTCAGGTACCGGTGACACAGCGTACCTTCTGAGTCACTGACTGCGTCTTATGCTGCTGGCTGTACAGTTATTCTCAGCAAAAACGAATGTTATTCACGTTCTGAAAAACCAGCCCCGTTCAGGTTTACCCTTTCCCCGCCATAATCAGCCCCCCGGGGGAAGGCTTATCCGGACAGACTATTTTTGAGGTGCAGTGCGATCCGTATGGTCTGTCCAGCGATTCAGGCGATTTCTCAGCTCATTGCGCATATCACCATTCAGCAGCTGGCCGATGGGTAATGCATAGCGCAGTTTATCCCATGGCCCGTAGAAACGCAGGGGTATTGGTTGGTCAGCCAGTAACTGTACCAGCCTGCTATCCCCTTGCCAGTTTTTCATCAGCAATGCAAAAGTGATATCCATAGAACGGGCCGAAAAACTGATATTCCCCTGACCGTTAAGTTGCATATCATGACTTTCTCCCCGCAGCTGAGTGATTTTCAGTACTCCCGGGGTCAGGCTGATGCGGCCATTAAGTTCCGGCACCGGTGAATGGGCCAGTGACCCCGCCTGTACCCTGTCACTGGATCTGGTAACCGCGTCACTGACCATCTGCGGCAGGTTGAAAGGTGCCGTATCCAGCTGATCGATTCCCAGGCTGGCTTCGCCCTGCCATTGATTAAGAATATCATTATTACTCAGGCCATTACCTCTGAACTGTCCGTTCAGTGTTAAGGTGCCTTTCACTGCCTGCGGTAACTGCAAAAAGGCCAGTACCGGTTGTAACTCAATATTACGTAATACGGGGCTGAAGCTGACCTGCATTTCGGCTGGCCGTAAGTCAATCTGTCCCGGCAGCGAGAAGTTCCCCGCCCCTGACTGCCCGGTCAGAGTATTAATATTGATTAATCCCTGATTCGCGGTGGTATCTAACTGTAAATGTGCTAATGGCAGCCCTCGCCATATGGCGTTACTGGCACGGATGCTGATATCCATATTCGCAGTACGTAGCCAGGTTTGCTGCAACGGCTGGCTGGCAGTATCGGCAATCACCGGTGCCCTGACGACATGGGGTGATGACTGACTGACTGAGCTGCCGGCAGATGCCAGCAACTGGTCAAAGTCCGCAGTGTCGGATACCAGTCGCGCCCGCAGTCGCGGAACAGGTTGTAACTGGCCGTCAATATTCCCCGAAAAATCACTGTTGTTCGCCTGCAGCGAAAGGCCGGAAACGGCAAACTGCTGACCTGACGGACGCCAGATGGCATTAAATACGGCATGGCCATTGATACCGTTTGCCGGTAAGTCGACCCCGGAAATCTGATAGCCGGACGCTGTTACCTGCAACCCCAGTTGTTGCGGATACTGGCTGGCATCCAGGTTACCGCTCACTGTCAGTTGCAGATTCTGCTGATTACGCGAGACCCTGCTACTGAAGTCAAACTGGCCTTGTTTATTTTTTTGCTGGCGGACAGACAAATTAAGATCACGAAAATTCATCTGGTTGCCGCTGGCGTCCTGCCAGACAAACAGGCTGTCGACAATATCCAGTCGGGCAATATCGAAACTCCATCCGCGTCCCACTGCCGGTTCTCCGGTGGGGCCTTCTGCCGGCCCCACCGGAGAACCGGGCTGGCGTTCACCTGCAGTCGACGGCAGGTCACGGATCACCGCATTTTTCAGCAACACCTGGCTGACTTTAAGCTGATGGGATAACAGTGGTAATAACTCAACATCCAGCCGCATATTTTCTGCTGTCACCGCCGGCTGGCTGGCACCCGGGGCGGTTAACGATAACTGGTCACTGAGGATGCTGAGCTTTGGCCATACATGCCAGCGTAATTCACCGGAGAGTTTTAACTGATAACCACTGCGTTTAGCGACCTGTTGCGCCATATACCCGCGAAAATCATTCGGATTTACCAGCAGTACCAGCGCTGTCATTCCTGCGACAATGACCACCAGTAATATTGCCAATGTGGTTATCAATCTTTTCATACCATCCCCGGTGTGAATAGTTAGTCTTTATCTATCCTGCTGGCAACTGCGCCTTGCTGATCGCGATATTTTGCGTCTTCTCTGCGATTATACGGGCGCTGGGCAGGGCCTGACAGTGGTTCGAAACTTAATGCCCCTATCAACATACCCGGTCGTAAAGCCAATGGCAATTTACCTGAATTATAGAACTCCAGCACAATCCGGCCTTTCCAGCCCGGGTCAATACGGTGCGCCGTCACATGAACCATCAGGCCCAGCCGTGCCAGAGAAGAACGTCCGTCCAGCCAGCCTACCAGGTCATCCGGCAGGGTCACCGATTCCAGGGTAACAGCCAGAGCCAGCTCACCCGGATGCAGGAAAAATGCATCCCCCTCCGGCAGGTTAATCTCATCACTCATCACCCGATCCAGTGCCGCGCTGACTTCAGCTTTCGGACCACTTAAATCGATATATGCCGCCGTGTGCCCGCGGAATGTCCGGAACTGGTTACCCAGCCGGACATCTACGGTCGCACCGTT
Organism: Tatumella sp. JGM130; assembly: GCF_018257525.1. Taxonomy (NCBI): domain Bacteria; kingdom Pseudomonadati; phylum Pseudomonadota; class Gammaproteobacteria; order Enterobacterales; family Erwiniaceae; genus Tatumella; species Tatumella sp. JGM130. Next base: position 5,428 of record NZ_JAERJS010000004.1, read on the forward strand.
GATACGCTCCACCGGCGGACGCGGTGAAATATCAAGTCTGCCATCGTCGAGCCAGTTTTCTATATCCCGGTCACACAATCTCATGCAGATGTCTCCTTTAATCCCTGCTGCTGACAAAAAAGGAGGGAAATCCCCTCCCTGTCGTCGTTATTCAAAAAACTGATTAATTTTCGCTTTCAGAATATCAATAGCAATGCGGTTTTTACCCCCGCGCGGCACAATGATATCGGCATACTGTTTGGAGGGTTCAATAAACTGCAAAAACATCGGACGAACCGTTTTCTGATACTGAGTCATCACGGAGTCCATTGATCGGCCACGTTCATTGACATCGCGTTTCATTCTGCGCATCAGACAAATATCTAACGGTGTATCGACAAAGATTGAGAAATTCAACTCATTGCGTAACCGCGGGTCGGTCAGTAACAGGATCCCTTCAAGGATAATAACCTTTTTAGGCTCCAGATTAATCGTTTCCTTCATCCGCGTGTGTTCAGAATAGCTATACACCGGAAGTTCGATCGCACTACCTGCTTTCATTGCCTGTAAATGCGCCAGTAATAAATCATGATCCATCGCATTCGGATGGTCATAATTAGTTTTAATCCTCTCTTCCATAGTGAGGTGGCTTTGGTCCCGGTAATAACAATCTTCCGGGATCACACCGATATGTTCGTCACCTACCTGGTCACGAATTTCACGATAGAGCGTGCTGGCAATCAAACTCTTACCTGAGGCTGAAGCTCCGGCAATACCGACGATTACGCACTGATGGGACGTGTCAGTCATACTTTTTTGAGACCTGAAACTGAAGCCGGTATTTTCTGATAATCTACAGATCATACAGGCAAATTGAGAGGGTATACGCCGGCGATTATAGGGATTTCACCGCACTGATGCCAGAAAAAAGCATCAGTAATCTTCAGACTACGCCCATAGGCTGCCCCGGTAATATTCTATATACTCCCCTGCCACACCGGATACTGATTAATTATTGCCCGCAGCTACGGCTATCACCTGAATACTATGTTCACCAGGGAAAATATGTACTGGAAAAATTTAACTTATTTTGGCGACAGTATGTTGCTGCTACCCACTGCCGTATTAATAGCTATATTTCTGCTCTGGAAAAGCGGTCGCTGGCAAACCGCCTTCGGCTGGCTGGTCACTTTTGGCAGTGCCGGTATGATTGTCAGTATCTCTAAGGTAATGTTTATGGGCTTTTTTCTCGGCAGTAAAACCTATAATTTTACCGGTTTCAGTGGCCATACCACTATGTCCTCCACCTTCTGGCCGGTCTTTATGTGGCTGATATCGGCCCAATGGCCGTTAGTGCGCCGCCGCTGCTTAATTATTGCAGGGTACCTGCTGCCGCTGGCTATTGGCTTTTCCCGGCTGCAATTACATGCCCATTCTCCCAGCGAAGTCATTACCGGCGCCATACTTGGCCTGAGTCTGAGTTCGCTGTTTTTGTTTGTTCAGCGACATACGGCGCTGAAAGCTATTCCGCTAACCCAGCTGGCACTTTTTGCCTGCCTGCCGGCGGTTATTTTATTGCAGGGACAACCCGCAACTACTCAGCAATTCCTGGCAAAGCTATCAGCACGGCTGGCAGGTATCGAAAAACCCTTCACCCGGGCTGAGCTGCTGCACTCAGGCACAACAAATTAATTTCAGCCATTTACGCACGGCCGTTAACAGGGTAAAGTCGCCCCTTTTTTTTATTGATCAGGGGGCGAAAGCCATGTTTATTGGTTTTGATTACGGTACGGCGAACTGTTCTGTCGCAACTGAACAGGCGGGGATATTCCGGCAATTACTGCTGGAGAATACGTCACCGCTGCTGCCGTCAATGATATCTGCGCCGCTGCGCACCGTCCCCAGTGAGTGGCTGTATCGCTGCCACAATATCGACTTTCCTGCTGCAGAGAATAAAGCACTGCTGCAATATGCATTGCGTCTCAACCGTGAAGAAGATATCCGTGTCACACCGCAGAATGTCAGTTTCGGCCTGCAAGCGCTGGAAAACTATATTGCTGACCCTGAAGATACCTGGTTCGTAAAATCACCAAAGTCCTTCCTCGGGGCTTCCGGTCTGAAACCACAACAGATCGCTTTTTTCGAAGATCTGGTCTGTGCCATGATGCTACATATTCGCCAGCAGGCAGAATTACAGACCGAAACCCCCGTCACCCATACAGTGATAGGCCGGCCGGTCAATTTCCAGGGGATCGGCGGCGAAGACGCTAACCGTCAGGCGCAGAATATCCTGTTACGGGCGGCACAACGTGCCGGATTCCGTGAAGTAGAATTTCAGTATGAACCTGTGGCTGCAGGGCTGGAGTTTGAAGCCACCCTGAGTCGTGAAACCCGGGTGCTGGTTGTCGATATTGGCGGCGGTACCACCGACTGTTCATTGCTGCTGATGGGCCCGGAATGGCGGAATAAAGCTGACCGTACCGCCAGCCTGCTCGGCCACAGTGGCTGCCGTGTCGGCGGAAATGACCTGGATATTATGCTGGCTTTTAAAACCCTGATGCCGTTACTTGGTCAGGGCGGTAACAGCCGTACAGGTACCGGCTTACCGACACTGCCATGGTGGAATGCTGTCGCCATTAATGATGTGAATGCTCAGAGTCAGTTTTATTCCACTGAATGCGGAGCACAACTCCGGCAGATGGTTAAAGACGCACAGCACAGCGAACTGGTACAGCGCTTATTCACGGTATGGAAACAGAAACAGAGTTACCAGCTGGTACGCAGTGCCGAAGAAAGTAAAATCCGCTTATCAGAAAGCAGTCACACTGCTGTTCCCCTCAGTTATATCGATGCCGGTCTCGAAACATCCCTGGATACCCGGCAGCTCAATGAAGCAATACGCCAGCCGCTGGACAAAATGATCCAGCAAATTACCGGCGTTATGGCCGGGTCAGATACGCTGCCGGATGTGGTCTATCTGACCGGCGGCAGTGCCCGCTCTCCTCTGTTGCGCGAGGCTATCGCCCGGGTTCTGCCTGAAACCCCGGTCACCAGTGGTGATGATTTCGGCTCCGTCACCCTTGGTCTGGCTCGCTGGGCCAGTACGCTGTTTGGTTAACTCTGCATTGAGTTACCGGCGCCCCGTTACGGGGCGTTTTTTTGCTTTCAGTTCCCCTTCTCCCGTCATCATTCCCTGTATTCCGCTGCCAGATATCCTTATTTCCTCCAACTTTCTGCCGAAATTTACGGTTATACTGAGCCAGTCTTAGAGCAGATTTACGCCGGAATTGATTATGCAGGAGAGCATAAAACAGTATGAGAGCAAAATATCGGATGGCTACCGTCGTTCTTTTTTTACTGATTATCATAGCGTTAATTTTAGCCGGCATTCATTCCTGGCATGGGAAAAGCGTCTACAGCACTCAGCAGGCCCGTGACCGGCAGTCATCCGCCATTCCTGTTCAGGTCGCGGTAGCACGCAGGGAGACTGTTCCCCTGTTTATCTCTGCCCTCGGCACCGTCAATGCATCCTCCACCGTGACTGTACGCAGCCGTGTTGACGGGCAACTGATGTCTCTGCATTTTAAGGAAGGAGATACTGTTACCGCCGGTCAGTTACTGGCCGACATTGATCCCCGGCCTTTCCGGGTCGCACTGTTACAGGCTCAGGGACAACTGGCAAAAGATCAGGCTACGTTAAGTAATGCCCGTAATGATCTGCGCCGCTACCAGAAACTGGCAGCCACCCGGCTGGTTTCACAGCAGGATCTTGATAACCAGCAGGCAGTAGTCCGCGAAAACGAAGGCAGCGTAAAAAGCGACCAGGCGGCGGTGGATAATGCGCAACTGAATCTGACCTATAGCCAGGTGACTGCCCCGATCAGCGGCACCGTGGGTCTGAAACAGGTTGATGCGGGTAACTATATTACTGCCAGCGACACCGGCGGTATTGTAGTGATCACCCAAACACAACCTGCGGATGTCATCTTTACGGTACCGGAAGGTATGATTGACCAGATAGTCAGCGCCCGCAGTGAGGGGACACCTTTACGGGTCGAAGCCCGCGATCGTACCGACAGCCGGCAACTGTCAGAAGGGCAATTACTTAGCCTGGATAACCAGATTGACAGCACAACCGGTACCCTGAAAATCAAAGCACGCTTCGCAAACCAGGATAACCGCTTGTTCCCGAACCAGTTTGTGAATATCCGTCTGCAGGTCAATACCCTGAAAGATGCACTGGTGATCCCGGTCGCGGCATTACAGATGAACACCGACGGTCCTTTTGTCTGGGTTGTCAGTCCGCAAAATACGGTCAGCAGGAAAGAGGTCACCACCGGACCACAGCAGGATATGCAGGCGGTCATTACCGCCGGACTGAGTGCCGGAGACAAAGTCGTCACTGATGGTATTGATCGCCTGAATGAAGGCTCAGTGGTGGATATTGTTCAGGGAGTACAGCAACTGCCCGCATCTGACAACACCACACAGGTCACGGCCCCATGAACCAGCCAGCAGAAACCCCGGCAGGAGGACCGTCTCGCCAGTTTATCCTGCGCCCGGTTGCCACCACCTTACTGATGGTCGCCATTGTACTGGCCGGTATACTGGGTTACCGGTTTTTGCCGGTATCGGCACTGCCGGAAGTCGACTACCCGACCATCCAGGTAGTAACCCTTTACCCGGGGGCCAGCCCGGAAGTCATGACGTCGGCAGTAACGGCCCCCCTTGAGCGCCAGTTTGGCCAGATGTCCGGTCTGAAACAGATGACCTCCGGCAGTTCAGGCGGTGCCTCGGTAATCACCCTGCAGTTTCAGCTCTCCTTGCCGCTGGATATTGCGGAACAGGAAGTGCAGGCAGCCATTAATTCAGCGATGAGTTATCTGCCGGCAGATCTGCCCAACCCCCCCGTCTACAACAAGGTAAATCCGGCTGACCCGCCGATAATGACCCTGGCAGTCACGACGTCCAGCCTGCCCCTGACCCGTGTACAGGACCTGGTGGAAACACGGATTGCCCAGAAGATTTCCCAGGTCGGCGGTGTCGGACTGGTCACCCTGGCTGGCGGACAGCGCCCGTCGGTACGGGTCGCCCTGAATTCTCCTGCGCTGGCAGCTCTCGGGTTAACCAGCGAAAATGTGCGCAGTGCTATCAGTGAAAGCAATGTGAATACCCCTAAAGGCAGCCTTGATGGTCCGGAACGGGCCATTACCCTGTCGGCTAATGACCAGCTACAGTCAGCCGAAGACTACCGTCGCCTGATTATCAGTTACCGGAATAATGCCCCTGTCAGACTCGGCGATGTGGCTTCGGTTACTGAAGGTGCTGAAAACCAGTGGCTGGGCGCATGGAGTAATGGCCAGGGAGCGATTATTCTGAATGTACTGCGTCAGCCCGGAGCCAATATTATCGAAACGGCGGATAATATCCGGTCCCTGTTACCGTCATTGAAGAGTACCCTGCCGGCATCCGTGGATTTGCAGCTTGTCAGTGATCGTACCCGGAATATCCGTGCATCTGTCAGTGACACGCAGTTTGAATTACTGCTGGCCATCGCTTTAGTGGTCATGATTATTTATCTGTTTTTACGCAATATACCGGCCACCATCATCCCTGCGGTAGCAGTGCCTATTTCCCTGATTGGTACTTTTGCTGCCATGTACCTGCTGGGATTTTCTGTCAATAATCTCACCCTGATGGCACTGACTATCGCCACCGGATTTGTGGTCGATGATGCTATTGTAGTGATCGAAAATATTTCACGTTATATCGAAAAAGGGGTTCCGCCGTTGCAGGCGGCATTGCGCGGGGCAGGGGAAATCGGCTTTACCATTATTTCACTGACCATATCCCTGATTGCCGTTCTGATCCCACTGCTGTTTATGGGGGATGTCGTCGGCCGGTTATTCCGTGAATTTGCCGTCACCCTTGCCGTCTCTATACTGATCTCCGGACTGGTTTCACTGACCCTCACTCCGATGATGTGTGCAAGGATGCTGAAAAACGGTACGCTTCACCAGCAAAACCGCTTTTCACTGGCCTGTGAAACACTGTTTGTGCGGGTGATTTCCGGCTATGGCCAGTTGTTAACCCGGGTTCTGCAACACCAGTGGCTGACCCTGAGTGTCGCGATCAGCACACTCTTATTCACGGTACTGTTGTGGATCCTGATCCCTAAAGGCTTTTTCCCGCAGCAAGATAACGGATTGATACAGGCCAGCCTGCAGGGGCCGCAGAATGTCTCATGGACCAGCATGGCACAACGTACCCGTGAGGTTGCCGGTATTATCCGGCAGGATCCTGACGTCGAAAATGTCAGTGCTTTTGTCGGTGTTGACGGCAATAACCCCTCACTTAACAATGCACGGTTGCAGATTACACTGAAACCACTTTCTGAACGCCAGCAACGTATCCCGGCCATTGAGCAACGGTTACAGCGTGAGGTCAGCCGGGTCCCGGGGATCAGCCTGTGGATGCAGGCAGTCCAGGATCTGACTATCGACACAGAGGCCAGCCGCACACCTTATCAGTTCACTCTGCAATCCCCTTCTCAGAATGATCTTTCCGTCTGGATACCCCGTCTGCTGGCGGAATTACAAAATGCCCCGCAGCTGCGCGATGTCAGCAGCAACTGGCAGGACCAGGGGAATCAGGCCTTTATCCGTGTCGACCGTGACAATGCCAGCCGACTGGGGATTACCATGGCCGATATTGATAACGCACTCTATGATGCTTTTGGTCAGCGGCTGGTTTCGACGATCTATACCCAGTCAAACCAGTACCGGGTAGTACTGTCCCAACAGACCGACACCACACCGGGCTTACAGGCACTACAAAATATCCGGCTGACCAATGCTGACGGCGGGACTATCCCCCTGACGTCCATAGCAAACATCGAACAGCGCCACAGCTTACTGGCAATAAACCATCTTGATCAGTTCCCGGCCGCAACGTTTTCTTTTGATGTTGCCGATGGTTATTCGCTGGGTGAAGCCGTGGATACCGTCACCCGTATCGAAAGTCAGTTAAACCTGCCTTCTGATATGCTGACACATTTCCAGGGCAGTACCCTTGCCTTCCGTGCCGCACTGTCAGGCACAGTCTGGCTGGTGATTGCCGCTATCGTTGCTATGTATATTGTGCTGGGGATCCTTTACGAAAGCTTTATTCACCCGATCACTATTTTATCGACACTGCCTACCGCCGGGGTCGGAGCACTGTTAGCGCTGCTGATATCAGGGCATGAACTGGATATTATTGCCATTATCGGCATTATTCTGCTGATCGGAATTGTGAAAAAAAACGCCATCATGATGATCGATTTCGCGCTGTCTGCCGAGCGCAATCAGGGGTTAACGGCACATGACGCCATTTACCAGGCCTGCCTGCTGCGCTTCCGGCCAATACTGATGACCACAATGGCGGCACTGCTCGGTGCCCTGCCCCTGATGCTCAGTGTCGGTGTCGGTGCCGAATTACGCCGGCCGCTGGGGATAACCATGGTCGGCGGATTAATCCTCAGCCAGATCCTGACCCTGTTTACCACGCCGGTTATCTATCTGATGTTCGACCGCCTTAGCCATAAACTGAAGCGTCATCGCCGGGCAGCTCCGGAGTCAATATCGTGAAGTTTCTGGCGTTGTTTATCTGTCGGCCGGTAGCCACCCTGTTACTCTCGGTGGCTATTCTGCTGGCCGGATTGCTGGGGTTTCGTTTACTGCCGGTTGCAGCCTTGCCGCAGGTAGATTTCCCGGCGGTAGTGGTCGCCGCCAGTATGCCGGGGGCTTCTGCAGAAACCATGGCTGCCTCGGTCGCCACACCGCTGGAACGTTCTCTGGGCCGGATTTCCGGGGTCAGTGAAATGACCTCTTATAGCTCTCTGGGTAATACCCGTATCATTATGGTGTTTGATCTGGACCGGGATATCAACGGTGCAGCCCGTGATGTTCAGGCGGCACTGAATGCTGCCCAGAGTCTGCTCCCCAGCGGTATGCCATCGCGTCCGACCTACCACAAGGTTAACCCCTCCGATGCCCCGGTAATGATCCTGACACTGACCTCCGGGAGTTACTCTCCGGGCCAGTTGTATGATTTTGCCACCACCCGTCTGTCACAGTCTGTATCGCAGATAGAAGGCGTCGGAGATGTCACTATCGGGGGTGCTTCACTGCCTGCGGTAAGGGTTGATGTTGACCCGCAGCAATTATTTAACCTCGGGATTTCCCTCGACCAGTTACGAACCACCATCAGCAACGCTAACCAGTTACGGCCGCAGGGGGCAATTGATGACACTCAGCAACGCTGGCAACTGGCGACTAACGATATGCTGGATAATGCAGCACAATACCGCCCGCTGATTATCCATTATAAAAATGGCGGCGTTGTACGCCTCGGTGATATCGCAACAGTGACCGATGGGGTGGAAGATAGCCGTAATATGGGAATGAGTGACGGTAAACCGGCAATACTGATGATGGTCAGAAAAACGGCCGACGCTAACGTAATATCCACCGTCGATCGGATCCGTGAGCAATTGCCGCGCCTGAGTCAGGAAATTCCGGCGGGGATCCAGCTCAGTGTGGCACAGGACCGTTCTCCCACCATCAGAGCGTCTCTGAACGAAGTCGAATTTTCACTGACAGTCGCAGTAGCACTGGTCATTATGGTGGTATTTCTGTTCCTCGGTTCGGCCAAAGCCACCCTGATCCCTGCCGTTGTGGTACCTGTATCGCTGATCGGCAGTTTTTCCGCCATGTATCTGTTTGGTTTCAGCCTGAATAACCTGTCCCTGATGGCCCTGACCATTGCTACCGGATTTGTGGTCGATGACGCGATTGTGGTACTGGAAAATATTGCACGGCATGTAGAATCCGGCATGAAACCCTTTAAAGCCGCGCTGCTTGGTCTGCAGGAGGTCGGATTCACGGTGGTCGCCATGAGTCTGTCACTGGTGGCAGTTTTTCTGCCCCTGATGCTGCTGGGCGGGCTGGTAGGTCGTTTTTTCTCAGAGTTTGCGATTACCCTGTCCGTCGCTATTCTGATTTCGTTATTTATATCTCTGACTCTGACGCCGATGATGTGTGCCCGTCTGTTAAGCAACAGCGGACCGCAGCAGCAACGCATCAGTCTGTTCCGGCGCATTATTGACCGGTTACAGGCCGGATATGGCCGTTCTCTGGTTTGGGTATTACAGCATCAGAAGCTGACTCTGGGGCTGTTACTGGCCACCTTCGGCCTGAATATTGTGCTGTTTATCAGTATCCCGAAAACATTTTTACCGGAACAGGATACGGGACGAATTTCCGGCAGTATTGTGGCTGACCAGAGTATTTCGTTCCAGGCCATGAGCGGTAAACTTGCTGATTTTATGCGGATTGTCCGTGCTGATCCGGCAGTAGATAACGTAACCGGTTTCACCGGGGGGATGCGTACCAATAGCGGTTCCATGTATATCGCCCTGAAACCACTGTCTGAACGTAATGTCAGTGCACGCCAGGTAATTGACCGGTTACGTAAAGTACTGGCAAACGAGCCGGGAGCCAGACTTTACCTGACTCCGGTTCAGGATATTCGCACCGGTGGCCGGGCCTCGAATGCCACCTATCAATACAGTCTGTTATCTGATGATTTGTCGGCATTAAGACAGTGGGAACCGGTGATCCTGAAGGCCTTCCGTCAGTTACCACAGCTGACGGATGTCAGCTCCGACCAGGAAGATAATGGCGGCGAGCTACGGCTGGTCTACGATCGGTCCGCGATGGCTGCATCAGGCATCAGCGTCGCCAGTGCCAATGCATTACTTAATAACGCATTCGGCCAGCGTCAGGTATCAACAATCTACCGGCCGCTGAATCAATATAAAGTGGTGCTGGAAGCTGACCCGCGCTATACCCGGGATGCATCGGCTTTATCACAAATGTACCTGATCAACAGTGACGGAAAACCTGTGCCCCTGTCGCGGATTGCCCGCTGGGAACCCGCCAACACGCCTGTAACGGTAAATCATCAGGGATTATCCGCCGCTTCAACCCTGTCGTTTAATCTCGCCGATGGCGTCGCCTTATCACAGGCTTCAGACGCTATCGAAGCGACAATGGTCAGGCTGGGGGTGCCCCCTGCCCTGCGCGGTGAGTTTGCCGGTAATGCAAAACTGTTCCGTGACTCCCAGTCCAGCCAGATCTGGTTAATTGTCGGCGCTATTGCCGCCGTCTATATTGTACTGGGCATGCTCTACGAGAGTTATATCCATCCGATAACCATCCTCTCGACTCTGCCCCCTGCCGGGGTCGGGGCATTAATCGCATTGCGGCTGTTTGATACGCCTTTCAGCCTGATAGCCATGCTCGGCATTTTACTGCTGATTGGGATTGTTAAAAAGAATGCCATTATGCTGGTTGACTTCGCCCTGGTGGCCGAGCGTGAGGGAAAATTATCACCGCGTGAAGCCATTTCTCAGGCCTGCCTGCTCAGGTTCCGGCCAATACTGATGACCACCCTGGCGGCACTGTTTGGTGCATTGCCTCTGGCACTCAGTTACGGAGATGGGGCAGAATTACGGCAACCGCTGGGGATTGCTATCGCCGGGGGGCTGATTATCAGTCAGTTACTCACCCTCTATACCACCCCGGTGGTGTTCCTGATGATGGATAAACTCAGAAAACGCCAGGCGCTGTCACAGGAAACAGGCGAATGAATAAAACAGCCCACGCCGATACCCCGCCACACCCTGTATCGGTACGCTGGCAGTTATGGAGTGTCGCTGTCGGTTTTTTTATGCAGTCACCGGAGACCACCAATGTCATCTATTCACTAACCTGAGAAAATAGAAAAATAATAAAAATCAACAGAGTATCAGGTGATACTGTTTTTCAACACCCCCGCAGTGTCAGCAGAGTGATGTAAGTTTTCCGGCAATAAAAAACTGTACCGGAACTCCCGCTGCTGGCAGGCGTGGTTAATTTCCGGCCATCTTTCTGCTGTTTACCCGTCACTGATTGATCCAAAAATGGAACAATCTAATCCAAAACACCCTCTTTATCCCCTGACAAGATCAGAGCATGATTACTCCATAATTTTGGAACAATCATTTTAGTACTGAGGTGATCCTTATGAGCAAACTGTTTACTCCGGTTAATTTGGGCCGTTACACACTCAAAAATCGCCTGGTTATGGCACCGATGACCCGTTCACGGGCTAATGCTGACGGAACTCCTGGCGAGCTTGCCGCATTATATTATGCACAGCGTGCGAGCATTGGCCTGATTATCGCCGAAGGCACTCAGCCGTCCGAAGACGGATAGGGATACCTGATGACTCCGGGAATTTATACTGATGCACATGTTGCTGGCTGGAAAAAAATTGCTGACGCTGTGCATCAAAAAGGCAGCAAATTATTCATTCAGCTTATGCATGCAGGCAGAATGTCCCACCCAGACAACACCCCCCATCACCGGCGGGGAGTCGGACCGTCTGCAATTGCACCTGGTTCTCAGATGTTTACTGCAACAGGTATGCAGGATATTCCCGTACCACGTGCGCTCAGTACTGATGAAGTGCATCAGACGATACAGGATTTCCGCTTTGCGGCACGTCGTGCTGTAGAAGCGGGAGCCGATGGCGTTGAAATTCATGGTGCAAATGCTTACCTCATTCATCAGTTTCTTGCACCGAGTGCGAATGTCCGTACTGATGAATATGGCGGTTCTGTTGAAAACCGGGCGCGTTTCGCAATTGAAGTCGCTAAAGCAGTCGCCGAAGAAATTGGTGCAGACCGGACTGGTATTCGTTTATCCCCGGGAATGAATATGTGGGGTATTGATGAAGGAACACAAAGCGAGGAGTTGTATCGTTATCTGAGTACCGAACTGAACAAACTAAAGCTCGCATATTTGCATATTATGCATATGAGTAATGAAAACTTATTGAAAGATATGCGGACCATTTGGAAAAGTGACCTGATTCTTAACCGTCCGGGGCGGCCACGTGAACAGGCTGGCCAGGATGTTGAGTCGGGACTGGCTGATCTGGAGTCTTACGGCACAATGGTACTGGCTAACCCTGACTTTGTTGAGAGACTGCAAACGGGTGCCCGCATGAACGAAGCTTATCGGGAAGGTTTTTTCGGGGGTACGGATAAATTCTATACCGATTACCCGGTAATAGGCTGATCGGAGGAAGGGTTATGACACCGGATATTGTCTCTCTTCGGAGAATGCGACATGGGGATAATTTTCGCGCAACTTCTTTACGTATGCCGGAAAATATTCAGGGCCCTGTGATCGGAGTTGATCATGCATGGATGAGCGGGCCTGTATTCCCGCCTCATCACCATGCGGGCCTGTCTGCAGTATCTTATGTATTTCTGGATTCGGAAACGGGTATAAATAACCGGGATAATATCGGTACCAGTAATTTTATCGCGCCGGGAGGAATGCACTGGACCACCGCTGGCCGGGGAATTATCCATGAGGAAGTTCCTGCTGAAAGTAACAAAACGGTACATTCTTTACAGATTTTTGTCGGGCTTTCGGCCGGCAAGCAGAGTATGCCACCAGAGGCTCTGCCCCTGGAAGCTTCTGAGATCCCGGTGGTGCGCACAGATAAATACAGTGTACGTATCCCGGCAGGTGATTTTCAGGGGATCAAATCCCCGCTGTTACCTCCTGAAGAGATCACGATACTGTATATCTCACTGGAGAAGAATGCGGTTATTGAGCTTCCCCTATCCGCTGACCACTGTGCTTTCATTCTCCCTGTCTACGGAGAAGTAAATATTGACGGGTTAAAATTTAACCACAATGATTTAAGGGTGCCGGTTTATTCATCACAGGATAAACCAGTAACTCTCTTTGCTGAGGCAACTGAAGAAAAAACAAAATTTATGTTTTTCTCTGGTCCTCCGCTTTCATAGAACTCAAGAGGAGTCGATGATGTCCTGGAACCGTTTTACTGCAGAAGACTGTGCTCTTTTACTTATCGATCATCAGGTCGGTACTATGGGATGGGCGAAATCTTTGCCTTTTGAGGAGCTGAAACGTAATGCATTAATGCTTGCTAAAACAGCCAAAATTCTGAATATCCCTGTTGTTCTGACCTCCAGCATGGAGGAATATGATCAGGGGCCATTATTCAGTGAGCTGGCCTCTGTTCTGCCTGACGAATTCGCGGCACGCATTAAGCGTGCCGGCATCGTCAACGCGATGGATGATGAAAATTTCTCACAGGCAGTGAAATCACTGGGCCGTAAAAAATTAATCCTCGCTGGTGTTACTAATGATGTATGCACCGTTTATCCGGCACTGAGTCTGGCCGGTGATGACTACGAGGTTCAGGTTGTAGCCGATGCCGGAGCTTCGCCGACAAAATTCGCTGATGATATTGCTCTGCGCCGGATGGAAAAAAATGGAGTAACGCTAACCAGCACCAATCAGGTTATCGCTGAACTTGTTGGTACCTGGGCATCACCTGAAGGTATGAAAATTGTTCAGGAAGTTGTAATGCCTGCATTGCAGGGATAATACATATCCCCTTCTGCTGCCAGTAGTCGGGGATAATTCATCATCCTATAGAGGCATTTCTGATGGCTACAAATAGATTGCCTGAATATCGGGACATCCTGGACTTCTGGTTTTTTTCCGAAAATAAACACCTCTGGTTCAAAAAAAATGATTATTTTGATCTGCTAATAAGAAAGCGGTTTTATCCTATCTGGATATCTGCCTGTCATGGAGAGTTATTTTCATGGCGGAGAAATGCCGGAGGCAGGCTGGCAGAAATAATTATACTGGATCAGTTTTCTCGAAATCTGAATCGGGGTTCAGGCAAAGCATACAGTCAGGATGGAATGGCGCTGATTCTTTCTCAGGAACTTGTTTCATCAAACATATGGGATGATCTGAACAGTGAGGAAAAAGCTATATCGTTGTTGCCATGGATGCATTCGGAATCACTGGTTATTCATGAAAAAGCTAAAGAATTATATAAGAGGATCCCTTTAGCAGGCTTCTATGAATATGAACTGAAACACAGTGAAATAATTGAAACTTTCGGAAGGTACCCGCACAGGAACGCGATCCTCAATCGTGACTCAACCCAGGGTGAATTAACATGGATGAAAAACAACCTTGGATTCTGATGGTTTCTATATAGCCACCATCACTTTTAATGAATACTAATCTGGCCTGTTAATTTATTTTCAGGCGTATATATAAAATCAAAGAGGCTAATATGACTGTTTTAGTTACAGGAAGCACCGGAACAATTGGTAAAGTTATTGTAAATAAACTGGCTGAGCAGGGTATTAATGTTCGGGCATTGATGAGAACTAAAAAAGAAGGCCTTTTCCCGGAAACGGTGACAACCGTCACCGGCGATATGACTTCAGTGTCTGATATGAAAAAAGCACTACAGGGAGTTGATACCTTATTCCTGTTAAATGCAGTTGTTCCGGATGAACTGACTCAGGCACTTATCACCCTCGATCTTGCGGTTGAGGCCGGTGTTAAAAATATTGTCTATTTCTCAGTGTTTAACCGCGAACATTTTATTAATGTCCCGCATTTTACCTCTAAATACACTGTAGAAAAGGCCATTAAAGAAAGTGGTCTTCATGCGACAATCCTTCAGCCAGCCTATTTTTATCAGAATGACTCAATGCTGCAGGAGGCAATTAAACACTATAATGCTTATCCAATGCCTGTAGGCAACCAGGGAGTCGCGATGGTTGATGCAAGAGATATTGCAGAAGTTGCTGCATTGGAAATCATACAGCGTGAGCATTCTGAGCAGCCATTGCCTTTAAAAACTATCGAAATCACCGGCCCTGACCTGATTACAGGTGAAAAAGCTGCCGCAGTCTGGAGCTCTGTTTTAGGAACATCTGTCAGCTATGCGGGAGATGATTTAGATGCTCTGGAAAATATGATGTTGCAGTTTGCTAATGAGACCCTGGCGAGAGATATGAAAATTATGTTCCGCAGTTTCCAGACAGGGGGTATGAAACCTGCCGCTGATACTGTAAGTAATGTTGAAAGCATTCTGAACAGAAAACTTAAAACCTATCAGGAGTTTATTGCTGAGTCAGTGAGATAAAACATCTGGCGATATGCAAACAGAGAAGAAAGCACGGTTACCCTGGCCCGATGGGTAATCGTGTCCCGGCCCTGTGATTATATATTACTCCCTGAGAACTGGTTAAACGTAAGTGGCAGGTATCTTTCCGGCAATATCTGCTTTATCTCACTTTCAACCTACGGATAACAGGGGTTCCGATTAACGCCATTAACAAACATTGCCAGCCACATTCTCCCGGCCTCGCTGTAGCATGGTGTCTTCATTATACTGGTTATGGTAACGACGGCTCTGCGTACACTCCCTGAAGTTCAGTATGATGAAACTGTATGTTCCTATGCTCAGCACGTCTGAAAACGCGTCCGTACCGTTGATGAGAAACATTCACCGACTGGTCAGGCACATAGTCTGGTCTTTTTATAGATATCTGCAGCGATAAAACAGCAGGCAACGATTTTTTCCTGTACAGATTTTTATCTGGCTGTGACTGTGGCAGGTATAGTATGTGTTTTTATCATGGTATTACAGTAATTGATAAAATAGAATCCCGTAATCAGCAAAGCGTAACTGATTAGCTGATTATAGGTTACTGTTCAACTACTCTTTTTAAAAGAGCGGACACCCTGATAAGAATGTTTATTCAGTATTGGTTTAATGACTATGAAAAATTACCTAAGTGATATGGCGCTTTTTGTCGAAGTGGTGAAAGCAAAAGGGTTCAGGAAAGCTGCAGAAATTACAGGTGTTCCAGGCTCAACGCTATCCCGCCGCATAAGTGTACTCGAAAAATCGACAGGGTTAAGATTGCTTAACAGAACTACGCGGAAGATCGAATTAACAGAGGCAGGACAAGTTTATTTTGACCGGTGTAAACGGATTGTGAATGAGGCACAGCTTGCCCATGAACAATTAGGCAGCATTTTAGCAAAACCCAGCGGTATCCTGAGAGTTTCCTTACCTGTTGACTTCGCTATTATTTATCTCGCGCCACTGGTTACTGAGTTTGCTGAACTGTATCCGGGTATAACATTTGACTTTGATCTGACCCCGCGAAAAGCTGATCTTATCAGTGACCCCTCAGATATTGCGATACGTATGGGAGAACCTGAAAATTCGTTACTTATTGCAAGACGTATCGCCACACTGACAGCAAAATTATATACATCTCCTGAATATATTCAGCGTTCAGGTATGCCCGAATCCCCCGCGGATCTTCAGCATCATGAGTGTCTCGGAATGCTGAAAACCCGTACCTGGACTCTTTGTTCACCGACAAAAAAAGAAACAGTCCCTGTCAGCGGTCGATTTTCTTTGAATAATGTGGGGATGATTAAGCGTCTTGTCGTTCTGGGACAGGGGATCATGCTGGTCCCCGAAGAAGTCGTGTCTGACGAGCTGACTTCCGGGAAAATCATACCTATACTGCCTGAGTGGCACAGCATACCACAGCCCGTATACGCACTTACCGAAACACGCCTGATTCCGGCGAAGACACAGAAATTTATAGATTTTATCAAGCTACGGCTTTCACAGAAAACACATCCCGACCGGTAATCTGCGGATGATTGTTCTTACCCGGCAATAACGGAATGCGACTGACTAAGTAAACGCTTAATTCAGAGGTTACTCACATTAAAATCCCTGTCAGCCTCTATAAATTAATCAGTGATGATAACTGCTTTAACACTTACCCCCTGCCATCACTGTTTAGTACATTACTTCTGGCGCTCAGTGACGGAAATAGGGAAGAATGACGGCAACCGCCGGGGGGCTGATTATCAGTCAGTTACTCACCCTCTGTCCCCCCCCCGGAGCTGTTCCTGATAATGGATAAACTCAGAAGACGCCAGGCTCTGTCACAGGAAACAGACGAATGAATAAAACCGCCCACGCCGATGCCCCGCCACACCCCGTATCGGTACGCTGGCAGTTATGGATTGTCGCTGTCGGTTTTTTTATGCAGTCACTGGACACCACAATTGTAAATACGGCGTTGCCATCAATGGCCAAAGCTCTGGGCACCAGTCCGTTGAATATGCATATGGTGATTGTCTGTTATGTACTTACGGTCGCCGTGATGTTGCCCCTGAGTGGCTGGTTATCTGACCGCTGTGGGGTGCGTAACGTATTTTGCGGAGCGATTAGTTTGTTTACCCTGGGCTCCCTGTGTTGTGCCTTATCTGCAAACACCGACCAGCTAATTCTGTCACGGATCCTGCAGGGCATCGGCGGAGCAATGATGGTTCCGGTGGGCAGGCTGACGGTGATGAAAATTGTTCCGCGGGCCCAATATATGGCGGCAATGACATTTGTCACCTTACCCGGCCAGTTGGGGCCGCTGGCTGGCCCGACGCTGGGGGGGATACTGGTCGAATATGCCAGCTGGCACTGGATTTTTCTGATCAATCTGCCGGTCGGTATTATCGGCATTATCGCCACCCTGAAATTACTGCCCAATTACCGTTTGCCACCCCGCCGTTTCGACTTCGGGGGATTTCTGCTGCTGGCAATTCCGATGGCAACCCTGACGCTGGCTCTGGAGAGCCATCAATGGACAATCACGCGACAGGGGGTATGGCCGTGGCTGTTGCTCAGTTGCGGCATCGGTTGTCTGCTGTGGTATCCCTGTTATGCCCGTCACCGGGATAATGCGTTGTTCAGCCTCGATTTATTCAAAAACAGGGTCTACCGGACAGGACTGATTGGCAGTATGCTGGCCCGTACCGGCAGTGGTATGCTGCCCTTTGTAATGCCACTCTTCTTACAACTGGCACTGGGTTACAGCCCTTTTCATGCCGGGCTGATGATGATTCCGATGGTCGTCGGCAGTATGCTGATAAAACGCGTGGTAGTACGGCTGGTAAACCGGGCTGGCTACCGTAACGCCCTGACCGGCGCGACCCTGTTGCTGGGTACGATCGTCCTGCTGCTGCCATTACTGATAAAATTCAACCTGCAGGGCGGATTACCGTTACTGCTGTTCCTGCTCGGCGGTGTCAACTCGATACGTTTTACCACCATGAATACCCTGACCCTGAAAGAATTACCCGATACGCTGGCATCCTCCGGTAACAGTCTGTTGTCGATGGTGATGCAACTGTCGATGAGTACCGGGGTCAGCCTGGCCGGATTACTGCTGGCAGCCTTCAGCGGCGGCCAGGTCACTGACAAGGCTGCGATGCTCAGTACCTTTAGTTATCTGTGGGTAGCTATCGGTATTTTCCTGTGGCTGCCTGTCGCCGTGTTCTGGTTTATCCCTGCCGGCCTCAGCCGTAACAGCCAGTTAAAAAAATCAGGTAAGCCATTATGAAATACCGCTGGCCCTTTACTATCGGCAGTAAGCTATTCATCACTCTATTTGCCACCTGTTTACTGGTACTGGTCACCATGCACTGGGCGGTCAGGATCAGCTTTGAACACGGCTTTGTCGATTATATCCGCGAAAGTAATGAACAGCGGCTGAACCTGCTCAGTGAGGCGCTGGCAGAACAATATGAACAGCACGGCAACTGGGACTTTATGCGGAATAATAACCGCATGATTTACACTCTGCTTCATTCCCTGGAACAGAACCAGCAACAGAGTAATTACCCGCAACCCGGCTGGCGGACGCCCTTCTGGATCGTTGACAGTCACTGTCGGGTGCTGCTGGGGCCCCGTGAGAAAATCCCCGCCGAACGGGTGGAGCATCCTGTCACTACCAGTCAGGGAACAATTGTCGGCTGGGTATTAGGTTCACCTCCGGAACAACTGACCCGCAGTACTGATATCAGCTTTGACCAGCAACAGAAAAGAGCCAGCTGGAGCATCGTCGGTTTAATTACCCTGCTGGCAGCAATTGTTGCCTGGCTGCTGGCCAGGGGCTTACTGGCCCCCGTGAAACGTCTGGTCAATGGCACACACCAGCTGGCGGCAGGCCAGCTGAACACCCGGGTGGAGGTCACCACCGGTGATGAACTGGGGCAACTGGCCCGTGATTTTAATCAGTTGGCCGAATCACTGGAGAAAACCGAAACCAATCGCCGCGCCTTTATGGCTGACATTTCTCATGAACTGCGCACGCCGCTGGCGATATTGCAGGGAGAACTGGAAGCGATTCAGGATGGTGTCCGCAAGCTAACCCCGGAGGCGATACAATCCCTGCAGAGTGAAGTCATGATCCTGAAGAAAATGGTCGATGATCTCCACCAGCTGGCTCTCTCCGATGCCGGTGCATTGCGTTACCAGATGATGGACTGTGACCTGAGCGAATTGCTGACCAGTCTTACAGAAACGTTCCGCCCGCGCTTTACCGCCGCAGGCCTGTCTCTGGAGTGCCAGTGCCCTCCGGAGGTACCGTTCCATGGTGATATCAACAGACTGAACCAGTTGTGCCACAATTTGCTGGAAAACAGCCTGCGCTATACCCGGTCTCCCGGCAGCCTGGAGATTCGCCTGACAGCGCAAGAAAATGACTGGCTGTTGCAGTTTTCTGACAGTGCCCCGGGCCTGACTACAGAGCAACAGCAGCATATTTTTGACCGTTTTTACCGGGCAGAAGATTCCCGCAATCGTGCCAGCGGCGGCTCCGGTCTGGGGCTGGCTATTTGCCGGGCGATTGCCGAAGCGCACCAGGGATCAATCAGCAGCCAGCACTCGCTCACCGGAGGTGTTACTATCAGGGTGATATTACCTTTCACTTCAGGCGGACGACCGTTATGACCGGGCAGTTACAGACAGCACATATTATGATCGTTGAAGATGAGCCAAAGCTGGCACAACTGCTGGTGGATTATTTGCAGGCTGCCGGTTACCGCACCACTGTAATTCACCGTGGTGACGAGGCGATTTACCAGCTAAAAATGCTGCAACCCGATTTAATGATCCTTGACCTGATGCTGCCGGGCAAAGACGGGCTGAGTATTTGTCGTGAACTCCGTCAGTTTTCAGATCTGCCGGTCATTATGCTGACAGCACGCAGTGAGGAAATCGATCGCCTGCTGGGCCTTGAAATTGGTGCCGATGACTATGTATGTAAGCCGTTCAGCCCGCGGGAGGTGGTGGCGCGGGTGAAAATAATTCTGCGGCGTTGTCTGGTAAGCCGTGAAGCACAGTATACCCGGCCTGCGGGGCTGCTGATTGATACGGGACGTTTTCAGGCCAGCTGGGAAAATCAGCCCCTGGAGCTGACACCTGCCGAATTCCGCTTACTGAAAACCTTGTCACAGGAACCGGGTAAAGTTTTTACCCGCGAACAATTGCTCAACCTGCTGTACGATGACTATCGTGTGGTTACCGACCGGACTATCGACAGTCATATTAAAAATCTGCGGCGTAAGCTGGAAAATCTGGACAGCGACCAGACTTTTATCCGTGCTGTTTATGGTATCGGTTATCGCTGGGATGCCGACAAAAGCCGGCTTCACTGATCCGCGTCATCCTGCCACGAAGTGATTTACATCGTTAGCGTCCCCCTCTACAATTCCCCTTCTTTTTGTAGGGTCGAATTTTTTCGTCCCGGATAACACTCACTGAGTGTCCTGACCTGATATCAGAAAACGAGAATGACCATGTCCAAGCCTGAACTGCTTTCCCCCGCCGGTACCCTGAAAAATATGCGCTATGCATTTGCCTACGGTGCAGATGCTGTCTATGCCGGTCAGCCACGTTACAGTCTGCGGGTTCGCAACAATGAATTCAGCCATGAGAATCTCCGGCAGGGTATTCAGGAAGCTCATGCCCTCGGTAAAAAGTTTTATGTGGTCGTCAACATTGCGCCGCACAACGCTAAGCTGAAAACCTTTATCCGTGATCTGCAACCGGTGGTGGATATGCAGCCGGATGCACTGATTATGTCCGATCCCGGGCTGATTATGCTGGTGCGTGAAGCCTTTCCCGACATCGCTATCCATCTGTCAGTACAGGCCAATGCTGTTAACTGGGCTACGGTTCGTTTCTGGCAGCAGATGGGGCTTAGCCGGGTTATTTTATCCCGTGAGTTATCTCTCGAAGAAATCGGCGAAATTCGCGCTCAGGTACCGGAAATGGAACTGGAAGTTTTCGTCCATGGCGCGTTATGTATGGCCTATTCGGGTCGTTGCCTGTTATCCGGATATCTGAACAAACGCGATCCTAATCAGGGAACCTGTACCAATGCCTGCCGCTGGGATTACCGGATGGAAGAAGGTAAAGAGGATCTGAACGGTAATATCGTCGAAAAATACCCGCCGATTCCGGTTAAACAGGCTGAACCGACTCTTGGCAGCGGACCAGTCACCGACAAAGTTTTCCTTATCACCGAAAAAATGCGGCCGCAGGAGCCGATGAGTGCTTTTGAAGATGAACACGGCACTTATATTATGAATTCAAAAGATCTGCGAGCCGTGGCCCATGTCGAACGTTTGAGTCAGTTGGGCGTTCATTCGCTGAAAATCGAGGGCCGCACCAAATCGTTTTATTATTGTGCCCGCACCGCACAGGTATATCGCCGGGCGATTGATGATGCTGCGGCAGGCAAGCCTTTTGATACCAGTTTGTTACAGACACTGGAAGGGCTGGCACACCGCGGTTATACCGAGGGTTTTCTGCGCCGCCATACCCATGACAGTTACCAGAATTATCAGCAGGGATATTCTGTCTCTGACCGGCAGCAATTTGTCGGTGAATTCACCGGCCAGCGCCAGGGTGACTATGCGGAAGTTGCGGTAAAAAATAAATTTCTGCTGCACGACTGTTTAGAAATCATGACACCTGCCGGTAACCTGACTTTCACTCTGCAGGAAATGCAAACAGCCAAACGGCAACCCGCTGCGGTCGCCCCGGGAGATGGCCATAAGGTATGGCTGTTGGTACCACAGGATATCAGCCTCGACTACGCTCTGTTACTGCGAAATCTGCCGGAAGGGTCGACAACTCAGGCACCACACAGCCACGCAGTACAGGCATAACTTTTCGCTATTTAGAATCAGATCACAGTTATCTGCTGAGCCTGCGGCTAAAATAGCCCCATTATAAAAAAGGATAAAGACTGTCTGATTACCTCAGAATCCACCTTATTTACCCGCCAGGTCCCCCCGGCGGGTTTCTTTTTTTCAGCCTGTCGCCAGTGAAGCCTGCCGCGCTTTTATGTTATAAATTCCGGTAGTCTGTTTACAGTGCCGGGAAAAAATTCATGAATTCCACCAGCAAAGCTGTTGTGATCCTTAACGGAAAGAGTGCCGCTAATGAGCAGTTACGTCAGGCAGTCATAGATCTGCGGGCCGGCGGGTATCAGATCGAGGTACGGGTCACCTGGGAGGCGGGAGATACACAACGCTATCTGCAGGAAGCCCTTAGCCTGCAGGCAGATACGGTGATTGCCGGAGGCGGTGACGGCACCATTAATCAACTGGTCAGTTGCCTGGCACAACTGCCACCGGCACAGCGTCCGGTTCTCGGTATCCTGCCTCTGGGCACAGCGAATGACTTTGCCCGCAGCGCTGGTATCCCTGAACAGATGGCACCGGCATTACAACTGGCTGTCAGTGGAACTGTATCGGCAGTTGATATCGTGACCGTCAACCGGCAGCGTTATTTTATCAATATGGCGACCGGTGGCTTCGGCACCAGAATCACCACCGAAACCCCGGATAAACTGAAAGCCGCACTCGGCGGTGTATCTTATGTGATACATGGCTTGCTGCGTATGGACACCCTGAAAGCAGATCACTGTGAAATTATCAGCGAAACCTTTCACTGGCAGGGCGATGCCCTGGTGATCGGTATCGGTAACGGCCGTCAGGCTGGGGGCGGGCAGCGTTTGTGCCCTTCCGCATTTATCAACGATGGTCTGATGGATATCAGCATCGTTACGGCGCAGCAATGGCTGCCGGGCATTGTCCATAACCTGACGGGGAATAGCGATAACCCCGCCATAACCAGCGCCCGTTGTCGTTCACTGGAGATTAAAGCCCGTCACCCGATGACATTTAACCTTGACGGTGAACCCCTGAGTGGCGAGCACTTCCGGATGGAACTACTGCCACAGGCAGTGCGCTGCAGGCTGCCGGAAGAGTGCCCGCTGCTGAGCCACCGGCAACAAGCGTGATCACCACCAGCGATAAAAATGATGTACCGGGCCGTTACCTTTACCTGCCTGTAATGTATCGGCCATTTCTATCGCCCCGCACAGCCACTGCTTAGCCGCATCCACGGTTGCCGCCCAGTCCGGATAACGGGGCCGTAGTGCACAGAGCGCCGCCGATAAACTGCATCCGGTACCGTGGGTATGACGGGTGTTAATCCGCAGGGTGGTAAAACGTTTCTGAAAACCGTCACTGACCAGCCAGTCCGGACTTTCTTCTCCGCCCAGATGCCCGCCTTTGATTAAAACGGCCTGGCATCCGGTTTCCAGTAACTTTTGCGCCTGCAACAGCATTTCCTGCTCGCTGACTGCTTCACGGCATCCCAGCAAGGCAGCAGCTTCCGGGAGATTCGGGGTGATCAGCGACATCCGGGGTAACAGTTTATCCCGCAACAGACTCACAGCCTGAGGATCCAGCAGAGGATCGCCGCTTTTGGCCAGCATAACCGTATCCAGTACCCGCCAGGGAACCGTGCAGTGACTCAAATCATCAGCCATAGCACGGATAATCTCTGCGTTATGCAGCATACCCAGTTTCAGGGTATCGATACGAATATCGTCCATCACTGCGGCAAGTTGTTCGCGCACAAAATCCGCCGCCACCGCCCGGACTGAACGTACCCCACAGGTATTCTGGGCGACCAGGGCAGTAATCACACTGGTACCGTAGGCGCCCAGCGCAGAAAAGGTTTTTAAATCAGCCTGAATACCCGCCCCACCGCTGGGATCCGTTCCGGCAATAGTTAATGCATTAATTCGCCGCATTGTCTTGTCCCTCCTGTCGATGGGTCTGGCATAGCTGCCAGAGAGCATCGATTAACGCGATTGAAAAACTGCCGGGCCCGCGGGACTGTTGTGCTGCCTGTTCAGCAGCCTGTGACATCAGCCAGCAGGCTGTCGCCACATGATATAACCGGTTGCCGGGCAACGTGCTGAATGCTGCCACCAGGGCTGATAACCCGCAGCCAGTACCGGTCACGGCCGTCATTAACGGGGACCCTCCTGTCAGCGTCAGGACAAGATGACCATCGGTAACATAGTCAGTCGCCCCTGATACCACCACAATACAGTTCTGATCTGCCGCCAGCTGTACCGCCGCGCTCACTGCCCGGCATGAATCATCCTTGCTGTCCATCCCCCGCCCGCCTTTTCCGGCCCCCGCCAGTGCCAGAACTTCAGAACCGTTGCCGCGGATCACCGCCGGAGAAAAATCCAGCAACTGCCGGCAAAAATCGCTGCGCAGTGGTAATACTCCCATCGCGACCGGGTCCAGTGTCCAGGGAACTGCGGCGCGGTTGGCGGACTCCACAGCGGCCTGCATCGCGGGGATTGCCTCGCGGGTCAGGGTACCGACATTAATCAGTAGTGCTGACGCATGCGCCGCCATCACCGGCGCTTCCTGCAGATCAATGACCATGGCCGGAGACGCTGAGCTGGCAAGCAATATATTGGCGGTCAGTGACTGTACCACCTGGTTGGTCATACAATGCACCAGCGGCGGGGTCACCCCATAGAGATGCCGTGAGGCGGAAGCTTCACGGGCAGAAAAAGAAGAATAAACCACTGACATTTCAACGCTCCTGACGGGCATCAGGAAACGGATACCGCATACAGCAGTATCAGACTTCCCTCCGCCGGCATTATCCGGTTCAGGTTCAACGGGTGTTTCTCAGCCATAACCGGCACCCCGAGTCATCATACGTCGTACAGGGTAAGGCAACTCTCTGCCGCTGCGCAAGTCACAACTATAATTCCGTCGCGGCGAAATTATTTTAGCTCTGCCGAAGCAGGCGGATCTCTGCTATTATGTCTGCTTATATATCCAGCCTGACGGTACTGTTTGCATCACTGCGCAGCCCCGGCAGTCCTGCGTCCCCTGATAATTGTCTGAGTAGAGTACACCCTGTGACCCAATCATTTGCATCTCTGTCGCTGCCCGCTGCGCAGCTCGAAAACCTTACCGAACTCGGTTATTCGGCTATGACGCCGGTACAGGCTGAGGCGTTACCGGTTATTTTACAGGGCCATGATGTCCGTGCGCAGGCAAAGACCGGGAGCGGAAAAACAGCCGCCTTCGGCATCGGCCTGTTACAGAAAATAGATGCTTCGCAGTTTACCACTCAGGCAATGGTGTTATGCCCGACCCGTGAACTGGCGGATCAGGTCACCAAAGAACTGCGCCGTCTGGCACGCTACATTCCGAATATTAAAATTCTGACCCTGTGCGGTGGTCAGCCGATGGGTCATCAGCTGGCATCTCTGGCCCATGCTCCTCACATTGTGGTGGGTACGCCGGGACGTCTTCAGGAACATCTGCGCAAGCAGAGTTTACTGGTTCAGGGACTGCACGTACTGGTGCTCGATGAAGCTGACCGTATGCTTGACATGGGATTCAGTGAAGCGATTGATGATATTATCGGCTATCTGCCGGTCAAACGTCAGACACTGCTGTTTTCCGCCACCTACCCGCAGGGCATTGAAACTATCAGTGCACGGATCCAGCGTTCACCGGTCAGTATTACGACCGGTGATGTGTCGGTACTTCCGGATATTGAACAACAATTTTATGAAGCCTCACGCGGCGGAAAACTGTCACTGCTGAAAACGTTACTCGGCCACCATCAGCCTTCTTCCTGCGTCGTTTTCTGTAATACCAAACGCGACTGCCAGCAAGTCTGTGAGGCTCTGACGGAACAAGGGATCAGTGTGGCCGCGCTGCACGGTGATTTAGAACAGCGTGACCGTGATCAGGTGCTGATACGTTTTGCTAACCATAGCTGCCGGGTACTGGTCGCTACGGATGTGGCTGCCCGCGGACTGGATATTAAAGATCTGCCGATGGTCGTAAACTATGAACTTTCTTTCGACCCGGAAGTTCACGTACACCGGATAGGCCGTACCGCCCGTGCAGGTGGCAAAGGTCTGGCCGTGAGTCTGGTCGCCCCGGCAGAGATCACGCGGGCTAACGCACTGGAAGATTATATCGACCTGAAACCACAGTGGTTGTCAGCCGGTGACCTCACCGTTACTGCCGGAGTATCACTGGAGGCCGACAAGGTAACACTCTGTATCGACGGTGGCCGTAAAGCCAAAATACGCCCCGGTGACATTCTTGGCGCTCTGACCGGGGATGCCGGACTGACAGCCGATGATGTCGGTAAAATTGATATGTCAGCGATGCATGCTTATGTGGCTATTCGTAAAGCAGCGGCCAGTAAGATGTTTCGTCAGCTACAACAGCTGAAAATCAAAGGTAAGAACTGCAAGGTCAGATTACTGAAATAATTATTGCCGCTTTCTGCTTAGCTCTCCGCCCCGCTGGCGGGCGGAGAGCGTTCTTATTTTTTACAGTTACCACCGGCTGGCTTTTCTGACCATTTCACGAATAGCAGTTTCAGATGCAGGGCTGACCGCAGGGTGACTTTAGCTGCAATCCGTCTTAATAACCGGCCGATGCTGGCTGACGTTCAGCGCTTCCCGACGCTATTTTTTTGCAACTGTCGCTGATCACTTTTCTGTGCCGCCTCTGCCAGCGCAGGAAAATCCTGCCAGCGGTAAAATGTTTCCGGTGCAGGAAGCCTGACCATCGATTTACCGGGCAGCAATCGTAATTCGGCCAGAGAGTTAATTTGCTCACCGGCATAGCTGGCAGGAAATGTCAGGGGCAGACTGGCTTCCGGTTCTCCCGGGACCGGGGTCGGTACCCTGTCATTGCCGGTCAGATAATTACGTTTCAGCAACAGGAACTTTTCCGGTACCGCTTTGCTGCTGTCCCACCACAATTTATCGACCATATCAAAATGAAAACGTGTCTGGCTGGCACTGACCGCGCCGAGACGGTGTAACGCCTGTGGCAGTATTGTCGTCATCGCCAGATTAAAACCACGTTTACTGTAACCGTGTCCGGTCAGCAATAACGTCGCCGCCAGCCTGGCCCCGACCATATTTGAGTAGAGATCTTCCGGCGAGAAGGCTGAAATCCCCTCAGAAAAACCGGGAATTGATTCGAAACCATACCACTGAGCAACTTCATGCCAGGCTGCAATATCATAGGCAATTGTCGCCGCGATCCATACGGCCAGTGTATAGGCCTGTGCCGGATCCTTCGGTGGGGTAAATGCCCTGAAAACCACTTGTCGTTTTGCCAGCTCTTCCTCACCGGGAGAAAGGGTAAAGGCGGTGCCCAGTCTTGGGTATAGCTGGCTGAATAACCAGAAAGTCATATCCGCACTGTCACGAATATGAGCAGTATCAATAAACCCGCCACGCAGAGTATAAACAATACCGTTATGCTCTTTTCCCAGCCCGCTAAGCGCCAGTAATGAATTCCAGTGACTGTCGTTATAGTTATGTCTGCCGAGGTTATCTGTTTCAGCGACATTATTAATCCGGTAAAAAGGTACCGGTACGCCCAGCAGTTGCGTTTTCAACCGGTAACCAAAAGCACAGCAAGGCCGCAGACCATCAGGCGGTGACAGCGGCACGCTGACCGGCCAGGCTTCTGCGGCCTGCTGCTGAGGAATATGGGAAAAATCACTGCCGATCTCAATACGGGCGGATACGGGTGATGTGCTGAATAATACCGCTAACAGCGGCGCGTAAATCCATCCTTTCAAAAAGCTTCTCCTGCCTGAAAATAAAAAGCACTGCTGTTTTTACCTATTCCGTAGTCCAGCCGGATATTGACGCCCGGTTTAAACGCAAACCGGTATCCGGCCCCGATGGTCGGTAACCAGCGCTGCCCTGCAGCGGCTGAAAAATGTGATGCCATAGTGCCGCTGCCAATCCAGCCGACAATACCGTTTCGCCAGCTAAGTGACTGACGGTATTCAAGCTGGGTACTGATAACATCACGTTCGCGGTAACGTCCCGGGTAATACCCCCGGAAATGATCACTGTCCCCCAGTGATGGCAGCATATTCCACGGCACCTGGCCGCTGGTAAAAGCGCCATTGATCTCCCAGGCCAGTACCCGTTTTTTATCAATTTCATGGTAAGCGCTAAAATGGGCCGTCCATGCATCAAAACGCGTATTGCTGCCGGTTTGCGGGCTGTAGCGGATATATTGCAGGCTGGCTGAAATACCTTTATGCGGGTTAGGTAAAAAGTCCCGGCTGTCATAGCTCAGGCTAATCAGTGGCCCGCTACTGAACACTCCGCGCCCGTCGGCTTCCAGGGCAGGCCCGTTTTTTTGAGGATCATGTACCGATCCGGCCTGCATGTTGTTCAGCGACCAGCCCAGCCCGAAATAAGTCCGGCTGGCTATCTGCCGCATCACCTGCGGCATCATGCTGATTTCCCGTGCAACGTAGCGCTGTTTATTCCGGTTATTACTGCCAGCGCGAAACCCTTTTCCCCAGTACCATGTCGGGGTATCGCTTAGCTCTCCCTGTACAAAGAATCGCCACTTGTCCTGGTCATAAAACCCGTAATTATTGACCTGCAGTCCGAATGCGCCGGTGCTGCTGGCATAACCACTTAATGTGACTGATGAATTCTGACTGATATGATCATCGGGATCGGGCCGGTATAACCCGGCGACCACCGCCCCCACCCCGGCGCCCAGCTCCGGTGTATAGAAGGGGCCCGGCATAATTCCCCAGTCGATCCCCTGGTCCGGATTAAACGTTCGGTTAGCCCCGAGGGGAGCCAGCCAGCGGTCAACCTGTTGTCGGGTGGGGATTATTCCGGCGGCTGCCTCTGAGGGCCAGAGAATTACAGCCAGTATCAGCACACTCAGCCGCCGCAGTAACATCAGAAACGATACTCTCCGGATACCATAATGCTGTTGCGCTGAGCAAAGCCCAGTTCTGCGGCAATATTAAAATGCCGGGTAATGCTGTACTGTGCGCCCGCCAGTACATTCCAGGGGGACTGCAAATGCTGCTTAACATCAAAACGGCCATTACCATTTCGGTTAGCCAGAGCCATTAATTGCTGTAATGAACCCGGCATCGCCAGATCGTTAAGACTGCCTTTAAATTCCTGCTGAACATCCTGATACATGGTCCCTACCCAGACATTCAGTTTTCCGGGTTCCAGCCCTATCGCACGGATCCCCGGAGTGGTAAAGCGGTAACCTACGCGCGGTGACAAGGTAAAGGCATTAATACTGCCATCGAGAATATCGAACCTTGTCTGGGTATAGTTAAAGTCCACCAGCCCGTACCAGTCACCGACCCCTCCGGCCAGCACTGTCCCGACGCCATACGTGGTGCCTTTAAACTTAAGTTCAAAATTCAGATTATCGAACTGCCCTGCGTTATGCATGTTGTGCACCACACCGGAGATTAGCTGGTTCAGAAAGTCCCCTTTAAACTGAGAGGGGTCGGAATCAACGCCAATCGCTGAAATGGAATGACCACGGGTTTTACCGACAATCCCGTACAGGTTCCAGAACGGCAGCAGCCAGGCATCCAGCCGCAGAGTCGTCGTTTTACTGTATTGCCGGGTTTTACTGGCATCTATATTAAACAGGTTGGATGGGAAATTGAGTTTTCCCAGGCCAAGTCCGCTAAAATTAATCGAGTCAACACTGATATTCTGGCGAATGTTCATATAATTAATACCGATACCAAAAGGTTCCGGTAATTCATATCCCATTTGTACTGCTTTATCGCCAAGCAACGGGAACCAGCGATCATAGTGTTTAATTGCCGGAGGCGTCGGGGGCTGACTATTCAGCCGGTTATCTGCCGCCGGTATCTGGCTGGATTCCGGAAGCTGATACAGGGAGCTAAGGTCCCGGGGCGTGGCTGCAAAAGATTCGGTAAATATGCCGGGAATAGCCAATAACCCCAGGGCCAGATATCTGATTTTCATTGTTTTTACGATCTGCCATTGCCAGAAATAATAAATAAATACCGCGGTAAAGTGGCTGAAATTATGCGGCAGCCGTTAAATAACTTATCAGCATAACGTGCTAACAAATATAATATTTTAAATTAAAATATTACATTTAAATTAATTTAAATTTATTAATTCTTAACAGATAAATAAAAAGAATGAATTATAAGAAAAAATATATCAGATGTTATCAGAAACAGTTAATTAAGCGGGCTGATAATGAAGGAAATGATTAATAACGTGCGAAATATGAAGTGTAATTAATATATATAATTCATCATTGTATAATGCTGATTATATTAAATCCGCGGACTGTGAGCAGGCTGGCGGATAAAGAATAGCCTGCTCAGGGTAACGCTTATTCAGATACAGGTGAGGTTCTGATCAGATAATCAAAGGCGCTCAGTGATGCTTTAGCCCCCTCTCCGCTGGCAACAATAATCTGCTTATAGGGGACAGTCGTACAGTCACCGGCGGCAAAAATACCCGGCTGGCTGGTTGCACATTTGGTATCGATATCAATTTCACCAAACCGGTTACGCGCCACAGAGTCACCCAGCCACTGGGTATTTGGCAGCAAACCAATCTGCACAAAAATACCGGAGACTGCCAGCCCCTGCTGTTCCATCGTCTGACGATGCTGATATTGCAAGCCGGTGACCTGCTTACCATCACCGGTAACTTCCAGAGTCTGTGCATTAAGGATGACTTCCACATTTTTCAGGCTGCGCAGTTTCTCCTGCAGTACCTGGTCGGCTTTCAATTCTGCTGCGAATTCCAGCAAAGTGACATGGCTGGTGATCCCTGCCAGATCAATCGCCGCTTCCACCCCGGAATTTCCTCCGCCGATCACGGCAACCCGTTTTCCCTTAAATAAAGGGCCGTCACAGTGCGGACAATAGGTCACACCGCGCGTCCGGTATTGCTCTTCGCCCGGTACGTTCATATTACGCCAGCGGGCACCGGTTGCCAGGATAACGGCTTTTGCCTGCAGGGTTGCCCCGGAGACTGTGGCTACTGAATGCAGCCCTCCCGGTGCCGCGGACGGTAACAACTGGCTGGCAGTCTGTGCTTCAATAACATCAATCTGATAATCAGCCACATGCTGCCGCAACGCACCCGCCAGCTGACTGCCTTCGGTTTTGGGTACCGAAATATAGTTTTCGATATCTACCGTATCTAATAGCTGCCCGCCAAAACGTTCCCCGAGTAACCCGGTACGGATCCCTTTACGCGCCGCATAGATAGCCGCTGCCACACCAGCCGGACCGCTGCCAACGATCAACACATCGTAGGGCTGACGCTGATTCAGGGATTCGGCTGCTTTTTTCCCGGCATTGGTATCGACCTTACTGACGATCTCACTCAGACTCAGGCGCCCCTGGGCGAAGCTCTGACCATTAAGGTATACCGCAGGCACCCCCATCACTTCACGTTGTTCTATTTCATGCTGAAAAACGCCGCCATCTATCGCCGTATGGCTGATCCCGGGGTTGAGGATCGCCATCAGGTTAAGCGCCTGTACCACATCCGGACAGTTATGGCAGGACAGTGAATAATAGGTTTCAAAATTCAGCTCAGTATCCAGCGCTGCCACCTGAGACAGCAGCGCCTGACTCTCTTTCGATGGATGACCGCCGGTTTGTAAAAGAGCCAGTACCAGCGAAGTAAACTCATGGCCGAGGGGAGAACCGGCAAACCGCGGACCATGGTTCTGGCCGGGGGCTGAAATCATAAAAGAGGGTTTACGAACTGCCAGGCTGTCATCCAGCCGCAAACTGATTTTATCTGATAACCCGCTAATTTCTTCCAGTAATTCCCGCACTTCGCCGGAGGTGTTACTGTCATCCAGAGTCGCAATCAGCTCTACCGGACGGGTTAATTTTTCAAGATAAACGCTGAGTTGATGTTTTAATGTATTATCGAGCATGGTGATCTCCCTGGCAGAAAAACGGGTGCCTCAGCACCCGTGAAAAAACAAACCCCTGGCTGGCGCACTGATCAGATTTTACCGACCAGATCTAATGAAGGAGACAGTGTCGCTTCCCCTTCCTTCCATTTTGCAGGGCAGACTTCACCCGGATGGCTTGCCACATACTGGGCTGCTTTTACTTTACGCAGCAGGTCAGATGCATCACGACCGATGCCTTCTGCGGTAATTTCGATCGCCTGAATGACCCCTTCCGGGTCAACAATAAAGGTGCCACGATCTGCCAGTCCCTGTTCTTCACGCATAATTTCGAAATTACGCGTCAGTGCTCCGGTCGGGTCACCGATCATCGCATAACGGATTTTGCCGATAGTTTCAGAGCTGCCATGCCATGCTTTGTGGGTAAAATGGGTATCCGTGGAGACAGAGTAGATATCGACACCCAGTTTACGAAACTCATCATAGTGATCTGCCACATCACCCAGTTCGGTCGGGCAGACAAAAGTAAAATCAGCCGGGTAGAAAAAGAAGACACTCCACTTACCTTCCGTATCTTTCTCTGTCAGTTCGATAAACTGACCTTCTTTGAATGCGCTGTTTTTAAACGGTTTGATCTTAGTGTTGATAATTGACATCAGTTGCCCCTCCGTAAAAGTAGGATGCCAAAGTAACCTCTTTAGCGGGCAGCGGCTAATACTCTGTTATTATCGATTTGATAACTAAAATCTATTAACCCCGCGCTCAGCATTGTGCTGAACTGGTCACCTGAATTTACCCCATGGGAGTCTGTTATGGGCCACTCTGCGCCAGTCATCATTCGTGATTATGATGAGGCTGATCGTCCCTTTCTGCGAACGTTATATCTCGCCAGCCGCCGTGCAAACTGGCACTGGCTGAAAGGTGAAGACTGGCAACTGGAAGATTTTGACCGGTTAATTACTGGCGAAAAAGTGCGGGTTGCCATGGACGGTGAACAGCGGGCCGGATTTTCATCCTGTGCTGTAGTGGATAATTTTTTACATAGCCTGTTTGTCAGCCCGTCCTGTCAGGAGCAGGGAATTGGCACAGCCTTATTACAGGATGTCTGCCGGCGATTCACCGCCACTGGCAGCCTCAAATGTATGGCGGTAAACCAGCGCGCCCGCCGTTTTTATCACCGACACGGCTGGCAGGAGATTGCCACCGGCTGCGGAGAAGAAGGTGACTATATCCTGATGCATTACCCGCGCCAGCCGTGACTTTCCACTGGTGCCGGACGCAACATTCGCTTACAGGGCGCGGAAGCTGATATCGGCAGGAATAACCTCACCCTGCCAGTACAAACCGGCAGCAATGCCACCGGCGATCTGCCGATATCGCCGGGTAAACTCACCGTCGGGCTGACGGGTCACCGTCGGCAGCCCGGCATCCAGATCTTCACGTAACGAAATATGCAGCGGGATTTGCCCGCACAGAGTAATACCATACTCTTCAGCCAGCCTTTCTGCGCCGCCGGTGCCGAAAATGGCTTCATGGTGCCCGCAGTTGCTGCAAATATGCTGGCTCATATTCTCGATGATCCCCAGCACCGGCACATCAACTTTGTTGAACATCACGACCCCTTTACGGGCATCCAGTAAGGCCACATCCTGCGGAGTGGTAACCACCAGGGCCGCAGTCACCGGAATATTTTGTGCCAGTGTTAACTGGATATCACCGGTTCCCGGGGGCATATCGATGATCAGATAATCAAGATCCGGCCACAGGGTTTCATTCAGTAATTGCAACAACGCTTTACTGGCCATCGGCCCGCGCCAGACCATCGCGTTTTCTTCCGTGACCAGGTAACCTATTGAATTGGTCGCCAGACCGTGTGCCATCACCGGTGCCATATGCTTACCATCCGGTGAGGAGGGCCGTTGTTGTTCGGTCCCCATCATCAGGGGTACCGACGGGCCATAAATATCAGCATCCAGCAAACCGACCCGTGCGCCTTCTGCCTGTAAGGCCAGTGCCAGATTAATCGCCGTGGATGATTTACCTACTCCCCCTTTTCCGGAACTGACAGCAATAATATTTTTTACCCCGTGGCTGGAGGGCTGATTTTTTACCCGTTTCAGGGTGGCAATATCACAACTCAGTCGCCATTCAATGCCCTGTGCACCGCTCAGCTGCAGTAATTGCTGCTGAGCGGTGCGTTGTAACGCCTCAAATGCTGACTGCCAGGCAAAGGGCATCACTATTTCTATATGCAGTATATTATCCAGCAAAGCCACATGGCGGACAGCTTTCAGCCGAATCAGATCCTGTTGCAGTGTCGGGTGTTCAAAGCGTTGTAATACGGCGCTGACCTGCTGGCGCAATATTTCCGGTGAGTGATGCTGACGGGCATCTGACATCATCCCTTCTCCTTGTAACGATGCATTGTTAAAACAACGTAAAAAAATCAATCAGTCTCTATCCTAGCAGAATGGCCGGCGTAACGGCGACACCGGATAAGCATTATCACCCGCCACTTGTTTACGTTAACGGTGCCTTCGGTTACCATTCTATGTTCTTTTCCAAACCAACAGAAAGCTACGCAAACTATGACTCAAGTCGCAAAAAAAATAATGGTAACGTGCGCTCTGCCGTACGCTAATGGATCTATCCATCTCGGGCATATGCTGGAACATATCCAGGCAGACATCTGGGTACGTTACCAGCGAATGCGTGGCAATACCGTGTGGTTTATCTGTGCTGATGATGCCCACGGTACTCCAATCATGCTCAAAGCGCAGCAACTGGGTGTTGCTCCGGAAAAAATGATTGATGATATGAGCCGGGAACATCAGACGGATTTCGCCGGGTTTAATATCAGCTATGACAACTACCACTCAACCCACAGCGAAGAAAACCGCGAGCTGTCTGAACAAATCTATGGCCGGCTGAAAGAGAACGGTTTTATTAAAAACCGTACCATCTCCCAGTTATATGACCCGGAAAAAGGCATGTTTTTACCGGATCGCTTCGTAAAAGGCAGCTGTCCTAAATGTAAAGCTGCCGATCAGTATGGCGATAACTGCGAAGTCTGCGGGGCAACCTACAGCCCGACCGAGCTTATTGAACCGAAATCGGTGATTTCCGGTGCAACACCTGTAATGCGTGACTCAGAGCATTTCTTCTTTGATCTGCCATCATTCTCTGCCATGTTGCAAACCTGGACCCGCTCCGGTGCGCTGCAGGAACAGGTCGCTAATAAGATGCAGGAGTGGTTCGATTCCGGTTTGCAACAGTGGGATATTTCCCGCGATGCGCCTTATTTCGGTTTCGAAATCCCCGGAGCCCCTGGTAAATATTTCTATGTCTGGCTGGATGCGCCTATCGGTTACATGGGGTCGTTTAAAAATCTGTGTGATAAACGCGGTGATCTGGATTTTGACGAATACTGGAAGAAAGATTCTTCTACCGAGCTGTACCATTTTATCGGTAAAGATATTGTTTATTTCCACAGCCTGTTCTGGCCGGCCATGCTGGAAGGCAGCCAGTACCGTAAACCGGATAACCTGTTTGTACACGGTTATGTGACGGTTAACGGCGCTAAAATGTCAAAATCGCGGGGGACTTTCATTAAAGCCAGTACCTGGCTGCAACACCTGGATGCCGACAGCCTGCGTTACTACTATGCGGCTAAACTCTCTTCACGCATTGACGATATTGACCTGAACCTGGAAGATTTTGTCCAGCGGGTAAATGCTGACATCGTGAATAAAGTGGTTAATCTGGCGTCACGCAATGCCGGGTTTATTACCAAACGTTTTAATGGTCAGCTGTCAGAGACTCTGGCAGACCCTGCCCTGTATCAGACCTTTGTCGATGCCAGCGAGAAAATTGGTGAAGCATGGGCAAGCCGTGAGTTCAGCCGTGCGATCCGTGAAATTATGTCACTGGCAGATATGGCAAACCGTTATGTCGATGAGCAGGCCCCGTGGGTTATTGCGAAGCAGGAAGGCCGTGATGCTGAACTGCAGTCTGTCTGCTCAATGGGTATCCATCTGTTCCGCGTGCTGATGACCTGGCTGAAGCCGGTACTGCCGGAGCTGGCTGAACGTTGTGAAAACTTCCTAAACAGTGAGCTGACATGGGACGGTGTGGCCCGGCCTCTGACTGGCCACACTGTGGCACCATTTAAAGCACTGTATCAGCGTATTGAAATGGCAAAAGTTAACGGACTGATCGAAGCCTCTAAACACGATGCTGGCCAGACCACAGCACCGGCTGCCGCCAAACCGAAGAAAACCGCTGTGGCCGAAAAGCCGGCTAAAAAAGCAGATGTACAGGCAGAAGGTATTATTAGTATCGATGATTTTGCCAAAGTAGATATGCGGGTAGCGCTGATTGAGCAGGCTGAACTGGTCGAAGGGTCTGATAAACTACTGCGCCTGGTACTGGATGTCGGCGGTGAAAAGCGTCAGATTTTTTCAGGTATCCGTGCGGCCTATCCGGATCCGTCGGTACTGACCGGCCGTCTGACCATTATTGTAGCAAACCTTGCACCGCGTAAGATGCGTTTTGGCGTATCGGAAGGCATGGTGTTATCTGCCGGCAGTGGCGGCAGCGATTTATTTATCCTGTCCGCCGACAGCGGCGCACAGCCGGGCATGCAGGTCGGTTAATTCTGCCAGCCATGCCCTCAGTCCATAAGCCGGTGTAAACCGGCTTTTTTTTCCGCGGAATTCATCCTTCCCTCTGAATCTTGATGTCTGTCAGAAAAACTTTGCGATGAATCGCGCAAAGTTGTAATGCAAACCGCCGTGTACATTGTGCATTTGATAGAGATCACATATAAAAATCAGATACCGCAGTTTCACTGAATGAGGCTTCGTATGCACCCACGTTACACCACCGCATTTGAAACACTGACTCCCCGCTTACAGGCCGCCCTGCGTCCTGTGCTGGAGGATCCGCAGTTTACAGCGATTCTGTCCGCGCAGACAGTGAGTCAGTTAACCGCAGACACAGGTCTGGACGAGAATGCCCTGGCTCTGGCCTTACTGCCACTGGCTGCCAGTTGTGCGGTGACACCATTATCCGCGTTTAATGTCGGCGCAATCGCCCGCGGCACCAGTGGCAACTGGTACTTCGGCGCCAATATGGAATTCCGCGGCGCCACCATGCAGCAAACAGTCCATGCCGAACAGAGCGCTATCACCCATGCCTGGCTGTCCGGTGAAAAGAAACTGGCGGCGGTGACCGTCAACTACACCCCCTGCGGCCATTGTCGTCAGTTTATGAATGAACTCAACAGTGGCGGAGAGCTGGTGTTGTGTCTGCCCGGTAAACCGCCACGAACTCTGGCCGACTATCTGCCTGATGCTTTTGGCCCTGCAGATTTGCAGATCAGTGATCTGCTGATGGATGACCAGACGCAGAATTTCCCGGTCAGTGGTGATGCCCTGCAACAGGCGGCTATCAGGGCAGCGGCTAAAAGCTATGCTCCCTATTCTTCTGCCTATAGCGGAGTGGCCTTAATGACCAGCAACGGTACTATTTATGCAGGTCGCTATGCAGAAAATGCCGCCTATAACCCGTCACTGCCGCCGTTACAATCCGCCCTGATACTGCTTAACTTACAGGGGGGCAATTGCCTTGATATTCAGCAAGCGGTACTGGCCGAATCTGAACAGGCCGCAGTCAGTCAGCTGGCGGCGACCCGGGCAACCCTCGCGGCTCTGGGGTGTGATCAGTTACGAGAGGTCAGTCTGTCACTGTAGCCCCCGCCGCGGCTAAATTTGCGGCGGCATTAACATTTTATTGATTTTTTCTGCTTATCATCGGCAGCTGAAGGCTATATTTTTGTCTTACCCTGATACCTTCGGCCAGCCGCTGTGGCCGCCGGAGAAAACGCTGAGGAGCATGCACGACATGGAACTCGATTACGAAAGCAAACGCCCGCTGTATATCCCTTATGCCGGCCCTATTCTGTTAGAATTTCCGTTACTTAATAAAGGCAGTGCCTTTACGCAGGAAGAACGTAACGAATTTAATCTTAACGGATTACTTCCTGAAACCGTAGAAACTATCGAAGAACAAGCAGAACGTGCCTGGCACCAGTTTCAGCAATTTAAAAACAATAACGATAAACACGTCTTTTTGCGTAATATTCAGGATACCAATGAGACACTGTTTTACCGTCTGCTGGATGACCATCTGGAAGAGGTGATGCCAATCATCTATACCCCGACCGTCGGCACGGCCTGTGAACACTTTTCTGAAATTTATCGCCGTGCCCGCGGTGTTTTTATCTCATACCCTAACCGTGAGCATATCGAAGATATGCTGCAAAATGCCACTAAGCAGAATGTCAAAGTTATTGTCGTCACTGACGGCGAGCGAATTCTCGGTTTAGGCGATTTAGGCATTGGTGGTATGGGAATACCTATTGGTAAACTCTCACTGTATACCGCCTGTGGCGGCATCAGCCCTGCCTATACGTTACCCATAGCGCTGGATGTCGGTACTAACAATCAGCAATTACTCAACGATCCTCTGTATATGGGCTGGCGTCATCCGCGGATCAGCGGCGAAGAGTACACAACATTTGTGAACGAATTTATTTCGGCCGTCAAGCGCCGCTGGCCCAATGTTCTGTTGCAGTTTGAAGACTTTGCTCAGAAAAATGCGATGCCGTTGCTGGAGCAATACCGCGACGAACTGTGCTGTTTTAACGACGATATCCAGGGCACTGCAGCCGTCGCTGTCGGCACCCTGGTGGCGGCCAGCCGCGCTGCCGGAAGCCGGATTTCTGAGCAGACCGTCGTCTTCCTCGGTGCCGGCTCTGCAGGCTGCGGAATTGCAGAACAAATTATTACCGAGATGAAAGCGGACGGACTGAGCGATAAACAGGCCCGTCAGCGGGTAATGATGGTCGATCGTTATGGCCTGCTCACGGATAAACTCACCAACCTGCTGCCATTCCAGACCCGCCTGATTCAGGATTCTGCGCATATTGCCGGCTGGCAGACAGAAAACGATGCTGTATCTCTGCTGGATGTTGTACGTAACGCAAAACCGACCGTACTGATTGGCGTCTCCGGACAACCGGGGCTGTTTACCGAAGAAATTATCCGGGAAATGCATCGCCACTGTCCGCGGCCAATCATTATGCCGTTATCTAATCCGACATCACGGGTTGAAGCGGTACCTGCCGATCTGATCGCCTGGACCGAGGGCGCAGCCCTGGTCGCCACCGGCAGTCCCTTTGCCCCGGTGACCTGGCAGGATAAAACCTATCCGATTGCACAGTGTAATAATGCTTATATCTTCCCGGGAATCGGTCTTGGTGTACTGGCTTCTAAAGCCAGCCGGATCACCGATGCCATGCTGATGAGCGCCAGTCGGGCGCTGGCCGACTGCTCACCGTTAGCGACCCGCGGTGAAGGTGCTGTTCTGCCAGAGTTAAAAGATATCCAGCAGGTCTCCCGTTATATCGCGATAGCCGTTGCAAAAGCGGCACAGGCCGAAGGTGTGGCCGCGGAAACGTCAGAAGAGGCTCTTTCACAGGCAGTAGAAGATAACTTCTGGAAACCCCTGTACCGTCACTATCGACGTACCTCAATCTGACAGCGGCTTCCCGGCAGTAACTCTCTGACATTGCCGGAGCCAATATCAGACCTTGCCTGCCCGAAGTGGCTCAAGTACCCTTGAGTCACTTTAACCGTCAATAAGTGAGTAATAAGGCCGCATGCTGAGACGTATCTTTACCATTACCTGTTGCCTGATTTTGCTGGCAGGAGTAACAGCATTAGGTCTCGATCGCTGGATCAGCTGGAAGACTGCACCTTATATCTATGAAAACGTCAGTGATTTACCCCATCGTGCAGTCGGCGTGGTGCTCGGTACGTCAAAATATTACCGTGGCGGTGAACCAAATCAGTACTATTTATACCGCATTCAGGGTGCACTGAACGCCTATAACAGCGGCAAAGTCAATTACCTGTTATTAAGCGGCGACAATGCCCTGCAAAGCTATAATGAACCCCGCACCATGCGTAAAGATCTTATCAAAGGCGGAGTCGATCCGGCCGACATTGTGCTGGACTATGCCGGATTCAGAACCCTGGATTCAATTATCCGCACAAGAAAAGTCTTTGATACCAATGACTTTATTATCATCACTCAGCGTTTCCATTGTGAAAGGGCGTTGTTTATCGCTATGCACCAGGGGATCCGCGCACAGTGTTATGCGGTCCCTTCACCGAAAAATATGCTGGGGATCCGTATCCGCGAGATTGGTGCGCGCCTGGCTGCACTGGCAGACTTG
The DNA here is from genome assembly GCF_018257525.1 of Tatumella sp. JGM130. Lineage (NCBI taxonomy): Bacteria > Pseudomonadati > Pseudomonadota > Gammaproteobacteria > Enterobacterales > Erwiniaceae > Tatumella > Tatumella sp. JGM130. The sequence continues at coordinate 45,634 of NZ_JAERJS010000004.1, forward strand.
TATATATTCAAAAGTGAACCGCGTTTTCTCGGACCATTAATCCCGATACCCTCGGTGACAGAAATACCGGAAAACAGTCCCGGCTATCCGGCGGTGACCCCGTGGCAGGTCGATACAATGCCAGCGGCCCCCCGGCCGGCACCGGCAGCCACCGATAAACACTCGCCGGGTAATCCAGCCAGCGGCAGCGTCAAAGTGCTCCCGCAGCCTCCGGTACACAACAATACCAGTACTTCTGATTCAGGCGGTTTGCCGGGTCAGATACCGCCACAGGGCCTCCAGCGGTCCGCGACGGAAAAAATGCAGCCAGCAGACGGAAAACAACAGACTGACCAGCCAGATACAGGGAACGATCAGCAATAACTGCCAGCGTTGAAAATGCATAAACAACCCGCCAGTCGAAAAAATCAGAGTGCAAATCAGTGTCTGTAAAATGTAATTACTCAGGGCCATCCGGCCAACACAACACAGCAGATAACACACTCTGCTGGCTGCTATTTTTTTCCAGAAGCCGAGCACCAGGGATACATATCCAAGGCTGACCAGCGGACTGGCAATTTCTCCGGGCAACTGCAGATAAAAACCACTCCAGCGAAATGACCAGCCAGTCAGCCATTGGGCAGTCACCCCGGCGGCTTCCAGAGAAAATCCTGCCACCAGTAATAATCCGCCGCTACGGAGATATTCAGCCTGACTCCGCTTACCGATCAGCCAGCCGTTATGTACCAGTGCAGCACCGGCCAGCATCAGTCCGGACAATTCCCAGCCGTACTGGGTAAAAAACGCCAGCAGCATAGACCCGAGATGATCGAGCCGGTAATTTATGGCCACCAGCCCGGGATGCAGTTTCGTCTGTTTCTCGAAAGCGATTTCCGCCAGACCGGGTAACCAGCTACTGCCGCCCTGCCCGCCAGATAACATGCCAAACACCAGCAACATCAGGCAGCCGACCGTATAAAACAGTATCCCGGTGCGTAATAATGTCTGCCAGCTGCGAGCGTCCCGGATCAGCCGCCAGCTCAGTATACCGGCTATCCCCCATGCGACCAGGATATCTCCTTCCCAGAGCAGTACTGCGTGCAGCAAACCAAAAACAATCAGCCATCCCAGTCGGGATTGCAGCCAGCCCGTTCCTTTGGGCAGCAGGAACACCAGACCGGCCCCAAACAACAGTGCAAACAGATTAAGAAATTTCAGGCGGGCCACCATCTCCAGAGCTGCCCAGCAGACAGCATCCGCCAGGCTGACAGTGCCCTGCCAGGCCGGATTCAGGTAAGCCGCAGAAGGTAAAGCAAAGCTGATAATGTTAAGCAGTAAAATACCGAGGATCGCGGCACCACGGATAAAATCGAGCTGGGGATAACGTGGCATGGGTGTCCTGCAAAGCAAGCCAGGGCCGGCACCGTATTCACCGGCGGACCCTGTAAAAAAGAGATCAGTTATGTCTGACGGACCGTAAAAACTCCTGGCGGGTATTCTGACTCGACTTAAATAATCCCCCCAGTGAGGTGGTGGTGGTTGCACTGGTGGCATCCTGCACCCCGCGGGCTTTGACACAATAATGCACCGCATCAATACACACTGCGACATTATTGGTTCCGAGCAAAGTTTGCAGCGCGACCAGCACCTGCTGGGTCAGACGTTCCTGTACCTGCGGACGCCGTGCAAAAAACTGTACAATCCGGTTAATCTTTGAAAGACCGATCACTTTATCTTTCGGGATATAAGCGACCGTCGCTTTACCGTCGATCGTCACAAAATGGTGTTCACAGGTACTGGTCAGGGAAATATCACGTACCGTGACCATTTCATCGACCTTCATTTTGTTTTCAATAACCGTAATCTTTGGGAAATTCGCGTAGTCCAGACCGGAAAAAATTTCATCGACGTACATTTTAGCAATACGATGAGGCGTTTCGGTCAGGCTGTCATCCTGCAAATCCAGATTCAGTAACTGCATAATTTCGGTCATATGACCGGCAATAAGCGATTTACGTGTCTGGTCATCCAGCTCACGCGCAGGCTTACGTAAAGGGGTTTCCAGACCGCGTGCCACCAGTGCTTCATGTACCAGTGCCGCTTCCTGACTAAAAATGGACATTATTTCTTCTCCGGCAGGTGAATTCTCTGCCCTGAATGCGGACGGAGCATCATCATCAGCGCATATTGTGAAGCAGTCCACGAGGATTATCCAGTCTCTTACCGCAATCATCCTTTATCACTGTGTAAATATATTCACTGATTACTCCGCACAACAAGGTTGCCTGGCATCGGCTCTGGCCGTAAAATAACTCAAATCGTGAATAACCTATTTAAAGTTAGTTTCATAAAGAGAATAATTATGGATTTGGTCCAGCTCCGGATGTTTTGTGCTGTCGCAGAAACCGGTTCCGTTGCCCGTGCCGCGGAACTACTGCACCGGGTTCCCTCAAATCTGACGACCCGGCTAAAACAACTTGAGGAAGAACTGGGGGCCGCTCTGCTGATCCGCGAAAAGCAGCGGGTGCGTTTATCACCGATGGGCCACAATTTCCTCGGCTATGCTCAGCGTATACTTGCCCTGAGCGAAGAAGCAATCAGTATGACCCGCCAGGGTGAACCCTCGGGTAACTTTGCTCTTGGCACCATGGAAAGCACTGCCGCCACCCGGTTACCGGCGTTATTGTCGGCTTACCATCAGCGCTACCCTGCCGTCTCTCTGTCACTGATCACCGGCACTTCAGGTGAAATTATCGATCATGTCCGCGAAGGTACGGTTGCGGCGGCACTGGCCGACAGACCGGAAGGTTACGATGAGTTAAACAGTTGTGTGGCTTTTGAAGAAGAGCTGGTGCTGATCACCAGTAGCGAACGCAACCGGGTCACCTGCCCGCGGGATGTACAGGGTGAAACTTTTTTCGCCTTCCGTAACAGCTGTTCTTACCGGTTAAAACTGGAAGAGTGGTTCCGCGAAGGAGATGCTCAGCCGGGCAGTATTATGGAGATACATTCTTATCATGCCATGATTGCCTGTGTGGCCGGAGGGGCCGGACTGGCCATTGCGCCTGCCTCGGTACTGGCACAAATCAGCGATCGTACACGGATTAAAACCCACCCTCTGCCCGAAAAGTATGGGAAGGTGTCAACCTGTCTGATCTGGCGACGGGATGCATTTACCCCCAATGTAGAAGCACTGAAAGAATTAATGCTGACCTTATTTACCCCGCCGCCAGCCTCCGGACGGCCAGTCAGCACCGGTAATTTGTAATAACGCATCACTGCCCGGACCGGCAGTGATGCACTCTGAGAACAAGACAGGAGCCATTATGTCCGAGATGACACTCTGCGAAGAACACCTGATGTTCGGCGGCCGCCAACAACGCTGGCAACATCATTCTGCGGTGCTGGGATGCACCATGAGATTCAGCCTGTTTTTACCCCCGCGGGCCGCTACCGGCCCGGTACCGCTGATCTGGTGTCTTGCCGGTCTGACCTGCACCGATGAGAATTTTTCGATAAAGTCCGGGGCCCAGCGGCTGGCTGCACAAGCCGGTATCGCGCTAGTCATGCCTGATACCAGCCCGCGCGGAGAGCATGTTGTCGATGATGCTGCCTATGACCTGGGACAGGGGGCCGGTTTTTACCTGAATGCCACCCGTGCCCCCTGGAACCAGCACTACCGCATGTACGATTATCTGACCACTGAATTACCGTCATTACTGGACGGACTGTTTTCATTCAATGGTCGTCAGGCGATTATGGGGCACTCCATGGGCGGACACGGGGCCCTGGTACTGGCCCTGCGTGAGGCTGGCCGCTTTACGTCTGTTTCGGCCTTTGCTCCGATTGTCAATCCGGCGCAGGTGCCCTGGGGACAAAAAGCATTTACGGCTTACCTTGGGGAAAATGTTGCTGACTGGCAGTGCTATGATGCCTGTGCCCTGATGCAACAAGCTTCTCACCGGGTGCCGGTACTGATTGACCAGGGCAGTGCCGATACTTTTCTGCCCCTGCAATTACAACCAGAAGCCCTGGAAAAAATAGCACGTCAGCAACAGTTTGATTTCACATTACGCTGGCAGCAAGGCTACGATCATAGCTATTATTTTATTGCCAGCGTGATAGACGACCACCTGCGGTTCCATTCCCGCTATTTACAGGACGACGCAGAATAGTCTGCCGTCGCCGGACGGCGATCAGCGCAACATTAACCTCTGCTGTAAGTAAAAAAACCATGCCGCGGCATGGTTTTTTTACTTTATCGCTGTTTAGTCAGTATCAGTGCTTATCCTCACCGACAGCAGGAAATTCCATATCCTGATATCTGACAAACCGAGTGCCGCGGGACCATTTATAGCCCAGCCAGATCAACAGGAACAACGGAATGCCGATATAGGTTGCCGTAACCCCATACCAGTCAATATGGTCTTCCATAAAGGCCTGATAGTTCTGTCCGAGAGTAATCAGCAGACAAAGCACAAAAGCAAACACCGGACCGAGCGGGAATAATCCGGAGCGGTAAGGCAAGGCATCCAGATCCAGTCCGCGAGCCACATAGCCACGGCGGAAACGATAGTGGCTGATGGCAATGCCCAGCCAGGCGATAAATCCGGTCATACCAGAGGTATTCAGTAACCACAGATATACTGTCTGGTTACCAAATTTTGACGACAGGAAACATAAGCCGGCAATTACCGTAGTCGCAATCAGGGCGTTACGTGGTACCCCGTTTGCCGTCAGGCGCGCAAAAATCTTTGGCGCTTTACCTTCCTGAGCCAAGGTAAACAGCATACGGGTTGAAGCATACATCCCGGAGTTACCGGCAGACAACACTGCCGTCAGGATCACCGCATTCATCACCGCGGCAGCAGACAGTAACCCGGCATTCTGAAACACCAGAGTAAACGGACTGACACTGATATCTTTAACATCATTGTGCAATAGCCGCGGGTCCGTATAAGGCAGCAGCAGGCTAATGATCAGAATCGCCAGCACGTAAAACAGCAGAATACGCCAGAAAACCTGCCGGACCGCGCGCGGAATATTTTTACCCGGATTTTCGGATTCCCCGGCAGCAATACCGATCAGTTCAGTGCCCTGGAAAGAGAACCCCACAATCATAGCCACACCAATCATGGCCGAAAAACCGCCGGCAAAAGGCGCATCGCCGATAGTCCAGTTATGCCAGCCGCCGCCTGTACCTGCGCCGCGCATAATCCCGGTGACCATCAGCAGACCGACAATGATAAATACCACTACGGTGACAACTTTAATCAGTGAGAACCAGTATTCAGCTTCACCAAAGCCTTTAACGGAAATCACATTCAACAGGAAGATGATCGCCAGGAACAGGCAGCTCCAGATCCAGCCCGGTACTTCCGGCAGCCAGTAGCCCATGACCAGTTGCGCTGCCACCAGATCAACAGCGATGGTTACCGCCCAGTTGTACCAGTAGTTCCAGCCGAGGGCGAAACCAAACCCTTCTTCAACATATTTTGACCCGTAGGTTGCAAAAGAACCGGAGACCGGCATGTAAGCGGCCAGTTCCCCGAGGCTGGTCATCAAAAAATAGACCATCAGGCCAATAACGGCGTAAGAGAGCAATGCTCCCCCCGGCCCTGCCTGAGAAATGCTGGCACCTGAGGCAACAAACAAACCGGTACCAATTGAACCGCCAATGGCAATCATGGTCAGATGGCGGGCTTTTAATACGCGCTTCAGGGCAGGCTTATCTGTGGTATTTGAATTATTATTCATCAGTAAACACTATGCTGGATAAAAATGAGGCGCGATTGTACCAGCTAACTTATCACTGTATAGCATTACCACGGTTGTTATTAGTTACCTTCATGATTGTCCGGCGATTATTAGCAAACCTGCCATAAAGCAGGAATAAATACTGCCTCGCCGGTTCTTTTGGCTATCATTTTATTCATGACAATAGGACAAAAAACGCAGTAATGCGCGGGATAAATGCTTCTGCTGATGATGGATCCGGTACAGGGTCCGTGTCAGTGGCGGTAATGGCAGCGCTACCTGTCGCAGGCTGCCATTTTCCAGCTGGTCGGTAATTACCCGCCGTGACAGGCAGCTGATCCCCATACCATAACGGACCGCATGTTTGATGGCTTCGGAATTCCCCAGTTCCATCCCGACCCGGAAATAAGGTAAATGAGATAACAGAAGGTAATCGACAATCTCACGGGTACCGGATCCCCGTTCACGAAGGATCCACGGTGATAACGCCAGTCTTTCAAGGGTAACCGGCCGGGAGAAAATATCAGCACGGGGATCTGCGAAAACGACCAGCTCATCATCCATCCAGTTCTCACTGACAATCCCGGTCACATGACAAGGGCCTTCAATCAGCCCCACATCCACACGAAAATCGCTTACTGCCTGAATCACATCCTGACTGTTACCCACAGTCAGTTCCAGCGGGGAATGGGGATAGTCGCGACGGTAATTTGCCATCATTGCCGGCAGTAAATAATTCCCGATGGTACTGCTGGCAGCGATCTGTATCGCCCCTTCATCATCACAAAACAACTGTTCGGCTTCTTTTGCCTGTTCCAGTAAAGAGATGGCTTTCGGGTACAGCAACCTGCCATGTTCGTTAACCACCAGTCTTTTTCCTGCCCGGTCAAATAACTGTACCGACAGCTGGTTTTCCAGGTCTGCAAGGGCCGCACTGACAGCAGACTGAGACAAGGCCAGCTGTCGGGCAGCCTGAATGGTGGAACCATTCTTAACAATTGCACAAAATACGTCCAGTTGTCGCAGGGTAATATGCATGCTCTTTTCCTCCGGCAGGCGCGCAGACCAGGCTGCTAACTTACTTACCACTTATAATGGTTAATTATAAAATTATAATCAATTTCTCTTTTAATGAAAATCAATGCAGGATCGCGGGTGTTCAGCATACAGAGGAGAATGCCATGCACACCCGATACCAGGGATACAATCCTGCCGCAGCCATTAACTGGCTAAGTGGTATAGCCGTCACCGTGCTGATCGCTGCCGGTAGTATATTGCTGACACAGATTCAGCAAATTACAGCCACGGGACTGGGCACTCTAACCCTGGCGATTATTGCGGGAATGATTATCGGTAATCTGCTTCCGGCCCGCATCAGTGAGCACTGCACAGCCGGAATAAATTTCAGTAAACATTACCTGTTACGTGGCGGTATTATTTTATACGGCTTTAACCTGACTTTTCAGCAAATCGGGACCATCGGTTATCAGGGCTTGTTTGCCGACCTTATTATGCTGAGCAGTACCTTTTTTCTGACCTGTCTGGCGGGGATCTGCTGGCTGAAACTCGACCGGCAGACCGTCTGGCTGATTGGGGCTGGCAGCAGTATCTGCGGCGCTGCTGCGGTACTGGCCACCGGACCGGTGATCAGAGCCGGAGCAAATCACACGGCGGTGGCGATAGGGACAGTGGTGATCTTCGGCAGCAGTGCAATTATAATTTATCCGTTACTATGGAATCTTATCCATCCTCTGTACCCTGCCCTGACCGCCGCACAATTCGGTATTTATACCGGGTCCACAGTCCATGAAGTTGCCCAGGTCGTGGCGGCAGGTCATTCGATCAGTACTGAAGCAGAAAACAGTGCCGTCATTGCCAAAATGCTGCGGGTGATGATGCTGGCACCCTTTCTGTTATTGCTCAGTCAGTGGCTCACCGGCACCCTCCCGCAGCATGCCGGTCCGCAGGGCAAGATTCGTTTCCCGTGGTTTGCGCTGCTGTTTATGCTGGTGGCAGGGATTAATTCTTTCCATTTATTGCCGCAACCTGTGCTGCAACTTATCCATCATACCGATAATCTGATGCTGGCAATGGCCATGGCGGCCCTGGGGCTGACAACCCGCACCAGGCAACTCAGACAAGCGGGGCTGAAACCCATGCTGCTGGGTCTGCTGATATTTATCTGGCTGATTATTGGTGGTGCCGCGGTCAATCTGTTGCTATGGCATGTTATGAAGTAATTCCTCAGGTATTATAGTGTTAAATCTATCGCAAGCCCGATACTGAGGAGAAACGGCTATGAAGTTTATTGGTGCGCATGTCAGCGCTGCTGGCGGAGTCGAAAATGCAGTCCTGCGCGCACACGAATTAGAAGCTACCGCTTTTGCTCTGTTTACCAAAAATCAGCGTCAATGGCGGGCCGCAGCACTGACATCACAAACTATTGATGCGTTTCGCCAGGCCTGTGAAAAATATAATTTCAGTACGGCACAGATCCTGCCCCATGACAGTTACCTGATCAATCTGGGACATCCGGTCAGTGAAGCGCTGGAAAAATCACGGCTGGCTTTTATCGATGAAATGCAGCGGGCCGGATCACTGGGGCTGTCATTACTTAATTTTCATCCCGGCAGTCATCTGCAGCAAATTACTGAGTCAGCCTGTCTGAAACTGATTGCTGAGTCGGTGAACATTGCCCTTGATCAGACCGAAGGAGTGACTGCGGTGATAGAAAACACCGCCGGTCAGGGCAGTAACCTCGGCTTTCGTTTTGAACATCTCGCGGAAATCATTGACCAGGTTGAAGACAAAAGCCGGGTCGGGGTGTGCATCGATACCTGCCATGCTTTTGCCGCTGGCTATGATTTACGCAGCGTCGAAAGCTGTGAAGCGACTTTCAGGGAATTTGAACGGGTGGTCGGCTTTAAGTATCTGCGCGGCATGCACCTTAATGATGCAAAAAGCGAGTTCGGCAGTCGGGTCGACCGGCATCATAGCCTGGGCCAGGGAAATATCGGCAATACCGTTTTTAGCTGGCTGATGAAAGATCCACGTTTCGACGGTATTCCGTTAATTCTGGAAACCGTTGATCCGGAGATCTGGAAAGACGAAATCGCCTGGCTGAAAGCGCAACAAACGGCCTGAAAAAACTAAAACCCGGGGCGCTGTGCGCCGCGGGTTTTTTTCTGCTGCCAGCCGTCAGGCGGTAGCCGTGGTTGCTGCCACCGTTTCCGGTCTTTTCAGCAGCGCATAGGCGATACCTGAAAGCAGAGTACCCGCAATAATCGCCAGCAGATAACCTAATACCGGGGTGATCGCACCGGGGATCAGCAGAACAAACAAACCGCCATGAGGTGCCATCAACTGTGCGCCAACCGCCATAGAAATTGCGCCTGTTACCGCCCCCCCGACCATACAACACGGGATCACACGGATAGGATCCCTGGCGGCAAACGGAATCGCCCCTTCAGAAATAAAGCATAAGCCCAGCACCAGTGCTGCTTTACCGCCTTCCTGTTGTCCCTGATTGAATTTTTTACGGGCCAGCAACGTCGCCAGACCCATTGCCAGCGGTGGTACCATACCGGCGGCCATAATCGCAGCCATAGGCCCATAGGTTTTGGTACTTAACAGACCCACCCCAAACGCGTAGGCCACTTTATTGACCGGTCCGCCCATATCCGAACACATCATGCCACCCAATACCGCGCCTAACAGCACCGCATTCGCCGTTCCCATATTACCCAGCCAGTGGGTCAGTCCTTCCATTACCGCCGCAACAGGTTTACCGACAACGTAGATCATCAGCAATCCGGTCACCAGACTGGCCAGTAGCGGTATAATCAGAATAGGCTTCAGCGCTTCCATACTTTGCGGTAACTTCAGCCGGGTACTGATAAATTTAGCCACATAACCGGCAATAAACCCGGCAATAATCCCCCCGAGGAAGCCAGCATTCGTGCTGGTAGCCAGCATACCGCCAATCAGGCCCGGGGTTAAACCAGGACGATCGGCAATCGAGAAAGCGATATACCCGGCCAGTACCGGCACCATCAGGGCAAACGCACTGCCACCACCGATTTGCATCAGTGCGGCTGCCAGTGAGCCTTCCTGTTTAAAGGCATTGATACCAAAGGCAAAAGACAGAGCAATACATAACCCGCCGGCCACCACCATCGGTAGCATGTAAGACACCCCGGTCAGCAGGTGTCGGTAAGCACCGGCCTTTTCTTTACTGCTGTCACCACTACCCGCTGCAGCCGCCGGACTGCCGGCCGGGTTGTAGGGTTTCGCTTCACTCAGGGCTTTATCAAATTCCTGAGCAGTTTTCTTTAATGCCAGGCTGGTCGAGGTCCGGTACATTGGCTTGCCGGCGAATTTTGCCAAATCCACTTCGATATCTGCAGCCACAATGACCAGATCTGCAGCAGCAACTTCTTCGGGCGTAATCGCATTGCCAGCCCCGACTGAACCGCGGGTTTCGACCTTATACCACCAGCCACGTTTTTTCGCCTCTGCCTCAATCGCTTCTGCCGCCATAAAGGTATGCGCCACACCGGTCGGGCAGGCGGTGACCGCAACAATACGCTTAGGTCCGCCCGGCAGGTCAACCGCCGGCAGGACAGATTCGGCAATATCGGTGGCCTGCCATTCGCTGGCTTGTTCACGGGCAGTGGTCAGAAAAGCCACGCTATCATTCAGTAACGCCTGCAATTCACCTTGCCAGAGTTTTTTCCCTGACAATCCGCCGTCAGAAGGCAGAGTATTGCCTGCAACAATCACCAGTTCTGCATCTTCCGCTGAGGTGGTAAGTGTAATTCCGCTTTTTTCGGCAGCAGCTTCAGCCGCTTTGCCTGCAAAAAATGCACTGGCTTTGCCCAGTGATGCATCAGTTATCAGCAGCGCTTTCATCATTTATTCCTCTTCTGCTGTCAGTGGACGGGTTGTAAATCGACACGTGCCATCATTGCCGCCAGTTGTGCCCTGTCGGAGACGCCTACATTGCTCTGGCTGACAGCCAGTGCAGCCACTGCCGTTGCCAGCCGCAAGGTATGCTCACTGGACTCACGCATCAGCAGGCCATAAATCAGCCCGCCGACCATTGAGTCTCCGGCCCCCACAGTACTGACGACTTCACAGGCCGGGGGCTTCGCCAGCCATTCACCCGACGCATTAACCCATAATGCACCTTCGGCCCCCAGAGAGATCACCACATGGGCAATCCCTTCTTCACGTAACCGGTGGGCGCTGTCAATCACATCCTGCAGGGTTGGCAGTGGTTTTCCGGCCCAGGTTTCCAGTTCACGGCGATTAGGTTTAACCAGCCATGGTGCTGCTTTCAGCCCCGCTTCAAGTGCACTGCGGCTGCTGTCAAAAATAATGCACGGACATAAGGAACGCAGGGCTTTCATCCATTCGGTAAAGGCTTGCGGGGAAACACCTTCCGGCAGACTTCCGCTGACACAGACCATATCAAACTGACCCAGCCAGCTAAGGGAGTCCGTCGTAAAACGATCCCAGTCGCGGGGGGTGACACTGAAACCGGAGAAGTTAAAATCTGTCACATCACCGGTTTGCTCAGTCAGCTTAACGTTAATCCGGGTACGGCCCTCAACTACCTGAAAACGGTTAGCAATCCCCAGTTCACTGAATAATTGCTGAAACCCGTCCTGGTTTTCTTTGCCCAGAAAGCCACCCACAGTGACATCAATCCCCAGGTCTTTGAGTACCTTAGCAACATTGATACCTTTACCTGCAGCATGCAGGCCGGTAGTTTTCACCAGGTTAACTTCACCGAGTTCCACTGCCGGGGTCGAGCCCACCAGGTCATATGCCGGGTTTAATGTAATAGTCGCCACTCTTCTGCTCATGCTGCACCCTCCCCGAGACCACTATCGATGGCGGCTTTGATAGCGTCGATTGCCGCATGGGCATCTTCACCGCTGGCGGTGAAACGCAGCCGGTGGCCTTTTTTGACCCCGAGGGCAACGACTTTCATCAGGCTGCGTCCGTTGGCTGGTTTACCGCTGCCATCAAGATTAGTGACAGTAATATCACTGTTAAAGCCTTTGATTACACTCACCAGTGCGGTACTTGGTCTGGCATGCAAACCATGCTCATTGCGGATAACAAACTCAGCCGTAACGGCTTCACTGGCTGCCACATACTCACTGGTCAGCAATGACAGAATGCCTGCCTGATCGGCGGTAAGCAGTTGTCCGGTGTTATTACTGACTAATAATTTATGCAGATAACCTAACGCGCCCAGAGGCTGATCATCGATAGCGGAGACCGTAATCAACAGCGCAACCCGTTCATTGTCTGCCGTGGTGAAAGGCGTTGCCGGACGACTGACCGCAATCGCACTGAAAATATTGCCTGCGGCACTGTCATTCAGCCAGATACCCTGTCCCAGGTTCAGTGGTCTGGCAGAAATTACCTGACTGACAAAAGAAGCATCCACCGCGCCGGCGGCCTGTAACCGGCCGGCATTCAGTGCCTGCAGGGTCATCAGTTCAGCCGCAGCAACATCTGTCACAATCATTGAGGTATCAAAACGGAATTCTGCCGCCTGTTTTTCCCCCATCAGAATGGCGCGTAATTCTTCAGCTGACGCGGTTTTAAGTGTTTCAGCAATGCTGTCATCACTTAACACATGTGTCAGCTGACGCAGTAAAGTCAGGTGTTCATCAGATTTGGCCGCGATACCAATCACCACATAGGCGGTCTGGTCTTCACCCCAGCTAACGCCCTGCGGAAACTGAAATACCTGCACGCCGGTTTTCAATACCAAATCGCGGGTATCGGTCGTCCCGTGGGGTATGGCAATACCATTGCCGAGGAAAGTAGAAGTTTGCTGTTCGCGTGCCAGCATTCCGCTGACGTAAGCTTCGGTCACATTACCGGCAGAAGCTAATGCCGCCGCAACCTGACGAATAGCATCGGTTTTATCACTGGCGCTGGCACCCGTGTGTATCGCCTGAACATCGAGCTGGAACATAGTACTCCTCGCTATCTGCTGTTGAATCGTTTCAGCAACTTCCCGAAAAAAAATCACCCGGTCTGAACACAGGATCCCCATAAACGCTGAAACGTATCAGTTATACTGAAGTCGAAATGATTATGCCGCAAGAAATAACCGGATTTCGATTGTAAATTTTTGAGGCCACGCACAATTCATAATTGTTACTGACGATTCTACGGTATTCCGCTCAGAGAAAATTGATACAAATCATTGACGCGAATCCTTTTCAGCAAGCTTCAGCAAACAGTATCAGGGCGCAGTGGGTCAGCGCCTAATCCACCCGCACAGCCCGTCGCCTGCCGTCGGGAGTCAACCCCGGCGCCCTGTAAAATCAGATGTTGTGCTGAATGAAACAGACTCGCGAGGAATATCAGCTTTTCATCCAGCCTTCAAAAGCAGCCTTCCAGTCAGGATGCCAGCGAGACAGAGCCGGACGGTTTTCGGTGATATCCTGAGTAGCCCACAGGATGCGTTTAGCATCCATTTCACTGGTAACGGCATTATCAGGACAGATAATGTAGAAGTCCCCGCGCTCAAAGCGCGGCAGAAAATAGTCGATAACCTGTGTTGCCGTCCATGCTTCATGCGGTTTTTTACCGTTATGCTCATCCATACCCGGATCATTCATATCAGTCCAGGTATAGCCCGGAACCAGAAGATGAGCCGTGAGTCTGGTACCGGTTTCCTGTAACAGCTGATGCGACAATTGTTCAGTAACAACTTTTACTGCGGCTTTTGAAGCATTATAAGCCGCAAATCCCGGCGGGGTTGTAATGCCTTCCTTTGACCCGAGGTTAACAATTGCTCCCTTTTTCGGCATTTTTAACATTTCAGGGAGAAACATATGCTGGACCGCGACCATTGACAACAGATTAACCTCCATCTGTTCTCTCCACAGATCGGGGGAATCACTGGCACCGGCAGTAATCTTGACCCCGGCATTGTTAAATAACAGACTCACCTCTAGCCGGGCACTGTAAACCTTGTCCATTAGCTGTTGCCGGTGTTCGCCACAGGTAATGTCACCCACCACCAGCTGTACTTTCGTATCAAGTTCGCTGGCCAGTTGTTCAAGCCGATACTTGTCACGATCGAAGAGAAACAGCGTCATCCCTTTTTGGGCCAGTACTCTTGCCGCCGCCGCTCCGATACCTTTTGCTGCACCGGTAATGACAGCAACATTACCTGCACTAATGATTTTGTCGTTCATGTGTGACTCCTGTCTTTTATACGTACTGATAAAAACATAATAAAAAGTGCCAATATGGAAAAACACGCCCCTACCCAGCCTGTAGAAATCCAGCTACCGCCCGAAACGATAATAAAACCGCCTGCTGCTGCGCCGAGGGCATTCGAAATATTAAATGCACTGTGAGTCAGTGATGAAGCAAGGGTCTGTGCCTCACCGGCAATATTCATCATATGTGACTGAAGTGCCGGTACGAGGGAAAAGCCACATCCGAGCATAAACAGCACAATAAGTGCCGGAGCTTTCAGGGTACCGGCCAGGGAAAACAGCCCGAGAAAAACGATATTCCAGAGAATGATCCCAAAAATTGAAGGGACCAGAGCAATATCAGCAAGCCGGCCGCCGATAATATTGCCGGCAACCATACCTGCTCCCCAAAGAGCAAGGATCCAAGGTACAGCCCCGAGAGGAAACCCTGCTGTATCCGTCAGCGCAGGAGTAATAAAGCTGTATACAGCAAACATCCCGGCAAAACTGACCGACGCGACTGCAAATGTCATCAGAATTTGTGGCTTTTTCAGTGCGCCAAGTTCTTTCAGCGGGGATGCTGACTTGTCTGCCGCAACAGATGGAATAAACAACACAACCATTAAGGCTGTCAGGACCAGACCCCAGGCTACGATCCAGAAGGACATACGCCACCCCAGCGCCTGCCCCGCCCGGGTAACCAGTGGAACGCCGGCAACGTTGGCTATGGCCAGTCCCAGCATGACATAACCGATATATCTGGCTTTATATTGCGGTGACACCATTGAAGCCGCCACCAGGGCGGAGACGCCATACCAGGCACCGTGAGGCATACCCGCTATAAAGCGGGCTGTCAGCATAGCATTATGACCTGCGGCCAGAGCGGTCAATGCATAGCCTGCAAATGCAATAACCAGCAACACCAACAGTAATGTTTTACGGTTATGACGCGCCCCCAGCACCGTAATCGCCGGGGCACCAATCACAACTCCGGCCGCATAAGCGCTGATATAGCCACCCGCTACAGGCACAGTGACGCCTGTTCCACGCGCCAGATCCGGCAGAAGACTCATCGGCGCGAATTCGCCCGTCCCTATAGATAATCCGCCCGCTCCCAAGGCAAGCATCGCAGGGAAAAGCCCCACAGGCGGGCGAATACGCTCATTCTGTCGGGAGAATGTTTGTTCAGACATTAATTATGACTCCACATCTATTCAGCTGCCTATAGCAAAAAATAAGAACCACTCCCCCCCGGGGTAATAATTTCCACCAGAGCGCTCCTTATCGTTCATAGCGCTGCGGGGAAATCGGTAACAGGAAATGGTGTATTAAACTGAAGTAAACTTTAACGTCTTCGAGGAAAATATTGATGAATCAGATCGCCAGCAACGATGAATCTGATTCAACAATGTACGTTATTTAATTTTACAGATAAGCACTCAGCCAGCCCTTAAGGCGACAGACCAGACTTTTTCTGTTTACCGGTAAATAATGTTTCTCGCAGAAAAATCGTTCTGCGAGGCAGCGTCGGGTTGCATCATTTTGTTCAATGAGTCTACACTTACCACCTTTCAGGTACGATTCTGTGTGTTGTTATTTGACAGTGCATTGAATTTTTATCAACGGTCTAATCTCATGTCCGCCAGGCATTCAACAACTCTGACCCGCAGCGATCTTGCTGAACTCAATGCGTTTCTGATTACTGAAGAAATGCGAAGTTTTACAAAAGCAGCTATCGCATTAGGGATTACCACTTCTGCACTTAGCCATACCATACGCAACCTTGAGACCAGACTGGGTGTCAGGCTGCTGAACAGAACCAGCCGTACGGTTTCACCTACCGAGGCAGGAGCAAGCCTTGCACTCCGCCTTGCAATGGGTTTCAAAGAAATAGCAGCCGCTCTTGAAGAAATTAATCGTCTGCGTGATACCCCCGTCGGGAAGCTCAGGCTTAATGTGCTAAGTGACGGGGCACGTCTTATTATCGCGCGCCACCTGACGCGTTTCATCAGCAAGTACCCCGAGGTAGAACTGGAAATCAGTGTAGATGACAGGATGGTTGATATTATCTCGGAAGGCTTTGATGCCGGGATACGTTTTGGCGGAACCGTCCCTGAAGATCTCGTCGCGGTCAGACTGGGAAAAGAACTCAGATGGGTGGCCGTAGCATCACCACGCTATCTTTATCAGCATACACCGCCCGCTGTGCCTGAAGATTTGCGCCTGCATGAATGTATTCAATTACGTACCGGACAGGGAGTCATTTATAAGTGGGAATTTCGTAAAGGTAATGACTATCGTGTAATTGATGTCAAAGGGCAGATCTGCGTGAGTGAAACAGCACTGGCCATTGAACTGGCCTTATCCGGGGCCGGTATCGCCTACTGCCTTGAAGAACGAGTCCGTAGTTATCTTTATGATGGCAGTCTCAGAGCAGTGCTCCCTGACTGGGCACCTGTAGAAGATCCTATGTACCTCTACTATCCTGGCCACCGGCAGGTTCCACAGGGCCTGAAGGAGCTAATTGAGGTGCTCAGAGAAGAGATTGACACGGATAATTCCATTTATCCTGAATGACCTGCGGCCTGCTCTCAGCCGTAATTTATCGTGAACTGACCAGACTGATATACGCAATGACCTGATATTACGGCGCAGTTACCGCTTCTAACTGCAATAAATACGTCATCGCTGCATCACGATCCGTCAGACACATATCCTGAGAAGGCTGAAGATTTCCGCAGACTTCAGGCCGCAGGGCTGAACCAAAAATATTGCATAAGTTCTCTTCAGATAACTGAATACATCTGACATTCGCGGGTTTACCGAGAGGCATTCCGGGAATAGGGGAAGAGATTGACGGGGCAATACAACAGGCCCCGCATTGCGAACGACATTCCACAGGATACTCCGCTAACGAACGAAAAGGCCGGGGCTGGAGCAGTCAGGGTAACATTTATTCCGGTAGCGAACAGCTATCGGTAAACATTTTCTCTGTTGCCCTATTGCCTGCCGGCGATTGCGCGGGTAACGTTGCGCCAAAATTCTGTTTTACTCACATAGAGAGAGTTCTGATGCCAAAGGCAAATGAAATAAAACGTGGTATGGCAGTCACCTGGAACGGAAAATTACTGCTGGTGAAAGATATTGATGTACAGAGCCCGAGCGCCCGCGGCGCTGCCACCCTGTATAAAATGCGTTTTACCGATATCCGTAGCGGTATGAAAGTGGAAGAGCGTTTTAAAGGTGATGATATTGTCGATACCATCGCACTCAGCCGCCGCGCGGTGACTTTTTCTTATATTGACGGTGACGAGTATGTCTTTATGGATGATGAAGACTATACCCCCTACCATTTCAATAAAAATCAGATCGAAGAAGAACTGCTGTTTATTCCGGAAAACGGTATTCCCGGGATGCACGTACTGACAATGGACGGCCAGATTCTGGCCCTCGAATTGCCCCAGACCGTGGATATGGAAATTACCGATACCTCTCCGGGCATTAAAGGTGCTTCAGCCAGTGCCCGCACTAAACCCGCAGGTATGGTGACCGGCCTGGTTATTCAGGTCCCTGAATACCTGAGTAACGGTGATAAAATCAGGATCCATATTCCTGAGCGCCGTTATATGGGCAGAGCAGATTAAGTATCACTCCCCTGCTATCCGCGGCAAAAGTGACCTCTGGCCAGAGCATTAACCCGGCCGGCGGGTCACTTTCTGCCACAGATCATAGTGCGATCCTCTGTGCCAGTTAATGTGCTATTTTTTCACATTTCAGTGGTAAATATTTACAGTTTTCTACTCCTCATCCCCTGATTCGTTCAATGTAATAATGGATTAACCGTTATAATCGCCGCGTTTTTATTATGATGACCGCAAGTCTGCGTCTGGCTTCGCTGTCCATTCAGGGAATATTAAACATCTGTTTAATTTTTCTGCCTGAGTTTGTTGAATTAATTTTATTCTGAGTTTAAAAATGCGCCTTTCACGTCTGATAACTATTCTCCTGCTTAACGCTTCAGGTCTTGCTCTGTTTTTTTCATGGTATCTTCCGGAACATCACGGCTTCTGGTTTGCTATTGATAAATCGATATTTTTCGACTTTAACAGCCGTATGGTATCCCATCCTGCGTTTGCAAAATTCGTAGCAATTACTAATTACCGCGGGTTTGATGCAGTTTCTCTGATTGCTATGGGATTACTTTACTATTCTTACTGGCGGAAAAATTCTCCGGCCGGACGTCATCGAATGCTGGCGATCGGTATTACCCTGTTACTGAGTGCCGTTGTGCTGAATCAGCTGGGACACAGAATCCCGGTGGTGCATTCCAGCCCGACCTTGTTTTTCCAGAACGTTCACCGGGTCGGCGAACTTACCGGAATTCCGACGAAAGATGCCTCGTCAGACAGTTTCCCCGGTGACCACGGTATGATGCTGATGATTTTCGCCTGCTTTATGTGGCGTTATTTTGGTGGTCGTGCTTTTGCCAAAGCCGCAGTCATTTTCTTTATCTTTGCCCTGCCGCGGGTGATGGCCGGTGCGCACTGGTTTACCGATATTGCAGTCGGCTCCCTGTCGGTGGTGCTGGTCGGTATGAGTTGGTGGCTACTGACACCAGGCAGTGATGCGGTGGTTAACTTTCTGGACAGAAAGTTACCACGCCGTAAGTAGTAATCAGGTTGTACCGGAGTAAAAAGCGCCAGTCAGGCGCTTTTTACTGTGAGTCTGCAGTATTTAACTATTCAGTTCTTCATTATCGGTAATTTCAGGCACCGGCAGGCTGGTAATAACCCCCCAGTAGTAACAGACCAGTGCAATAATCGTTACCAGGATCATATCTGTCGGGGCAGCAATGATATTAATGCCACCGAAAGTTCCCAGATAAGACACCAGCAGCACCAGCAGATAGTACACCAGTAACCACCAGCCACATTTCAGATCCCGTCCCGAAGTGACACTCTTATTACCGAATAAGACGTAACCGACCCAGGCAATCACCAGTACCGGAATTAACAGTTCATTGACCGACCAGCCGCTCCAGTAAATCAGTAAAGTACTGGCAACAAAAGCCAGCGGGCTGAAAATCGCCGCAACCGGCAGACGGAAAGGCCTAGCCATATCCGGCAGATGACGACGGAATGCGCCAAGAGTGACCGGCCCCGGCATATATGTAAAGACGGTCGCCGAGGTCACAGCGCCAATCAGCCCGCCCCATACCTGAAATTCGGAAGGTAATGTCCAGGCAATGGAAAGCATCAGTGACAGCCATAAAGCGCCGCGCGGAACACCGGATTTAGGGTCAACTTCACCAAACACTTTAAATAAATGACCATTACGCGCCCAGGCAAATAATACCCGGCTGGCACCCGCCAGATAAATATTACCGGTACCGGCAGGAGAAATAACAGCATCCACCAGGATTAGATTAATCAGCCAGGTGATACCGAGACTGCGTGCAAGATCAGCGTAAGGAGACTGGAAAACAGCTTTAAGGCCATCCCAGCCATGGGCTGACAGAGCTTCTGAAGGCACAGCCCCCATAAAAGCATACTGTAATGCGATATAAATAATAAAGCTGACAGCAATAGCGATCATAATTGATAGCGGGACATTACGCTGCGGATTTTTCGCCTCACTGGCAAAATCCACCGCCTGACGGAATCCCAGATAGGCGAAAACAATCCCTGCCCCCGTCAGAGAGGTGAAAATACCGTGAGCACCGCCGGGCGGCGGCGGTGGCACATCCAGATTAGCACCATGGTAATACATAAATAACGTACCAATCGTCAGCAGAGGCACAATAAATTTAAAGGTAGTAATAATAGTATTTACCCGGCCGAAAACACTGACACTCCAGTAATTTAATAGGAAAAAACCCACCAGCAGCAGAATTTGTACCGCAAAACCAGAGGCTGTCGGACTGCCATCCGGGTGGCTGAGCGCGGGCCACCAGTATTGTGCATATTGTCGTACCGCTTCTACCTCAACCCCGGCAGTACTGGTATATGCCAGCAGCGAGCTGACGCCGATAACAAATCCCACCACATTACCGTGAGAGAAATTAGGGTAACGGACAAAGCCGCCAGCCCGTGGAATAGCCGCCGAAAGTTCGGCAAACACTAAGCCAATCAGCAATACAATGATTGCTCCCAGTATCCATGCCCAGCCGGTCTGTGCACCTGCATAGCCTGAACTGGTCAGTGCTGCATACAACCAGCCGGAACCTATCATTGACCCTATACCCAGCAGGCTGAGATCAACCAGTCCTAATTTTTGTTTAAATGCACCCTTTGCCATAAACACCTCTTAATGTGATATCCCGACCAGACATCTGGTTTAGGTTATGGTTTATGTATTGCTGTTGTTATTTCCTTTCCCTTCAGGCTTAGCATTTTGCATGCCATATATAACAACAACCCCACAGTGGTCAGGGTGTTACCCGTAAAACATGCCAGTACACACTATGATTCCGCGGCTTACCCCCGCAGACAAGGCAGAAAAAATGCCAAAAAAGAACCACTCAGCATGTACAATGGCAGTGCGTACTGCACCCGAATGATGCTGGCTTAACGAAAAGTTACATTCAGAAATTACAGCTTATCCAGCGACAATCTGCTGAGCACTATCCGGCAAGAGTGTTCCCTTTCAGGGCAGGCGGTCAGGCGGTTTAACGGGGAAATAGTGCACAAAAATACGCCAGGACACATTTCGTAAATTATTCAAATTAATCCATGTCAAAAAATTACTTAAAAGCTCTCGCCAGTTGTCATTTTATGCGGTAATCTGAATTTCGTATCAGCGGTTAATTTTAGATAAACAGCTCATTACGGTGGTTTCTGCGTATTTATTCGTGCTCCGTAAAACAGTTTATTAATGGCTGATTATCCTCTTTCTGTTCTGTCATCTGGCTAGCGGCAATTCTGTCGTAAGGACTTTGAAGGAAACTCTGAATAATGGTCAAGTCTCAACCAACTCTGAGATATATCTGGCGGATTGTTCCTGCCATTGCATTAGCAACGTTACTCTCAGCATGCAGTACCCCGGCTAATAATACAGCCCGGATCGAGAAGCATGAAGTTAACAACCGTAGTGGTTTTTTACTTCAGGCGTCTCAGGATGAATTCGAACAGATGGTTCAGAGTGTGGATGTTAAGTCCCGCATTATGGATCAGTACGCTGACTGGAAAGGCGTACGCTACCGGATGGGCGGTGACACTAAACGCGGAATTGATTGTTCTGCCTTTGTTCAGCGGACATTCCGTGAGCAGTTTGGCCTTGATTTACCACGTTCTACTTCAGGTCAGCAGTACACGGGTTCTAAAATTTCACGAAATAAACTGCGCCCGGGGGACCTGGTTCTGTTTCGTGCCGGCTCTACCGGCCGCCATGTCGGTATTTACCTGGGCAACAATAACTTTGTCCATGCATCTACCAGCAGTGGTGTAATGATTTCGAGCCTGAATGACAGTTACTGGAAAAATCGCTACCGTGAAGCCAGACGGGTACTGAGTAACAGCGCCCACAGTTGATATTGTCAGGCCTTCCGAGTCTTTAGCCAGACAGAAACGCTGCTTTTAAGCAGCGTTTTTTTATGGTTATTTTTGTCTGTGACTACTGCGGGAAATTCTCAGCAATCGCTACCCCGTTATTCTTCAGACAGCAATTTACCGTGGCTTCATCGGTGCTGGCAACCAGCAGGCAGGCTGTACCGCGCCACTCAATAACGTTACTGTCCGTATCGACCTCTGCCAGCATTTTTTGTAGTGCTAACATCACCTGCTCAGATTGCTGCTCCTGAGAATCCAGCAGTTCAAAAATAACCACATCTTCACCACGACCGGAATGCACTACCTCGCTCACTGTGAGAGCTGAAGGCATCGCAGGTGACCAGTGATAGTAATCAGGTAACCGGTGTATAACCGATAACTGCTGCCTGTCCAAATAATCTCTCCCCGCAAACAGAAGTTCATCCGGTCCGCGTTCCGTAACCGGCAGGAAAATAACTGTGGATATTCCGCTGCCTTAACAAAGATCGCCTGTCACCGGCTGACTGATAAAAACAATCACAAACTGATGATTATTTTTATCACTTTAACTACAAATTATAAACAATAAAATAAAATCCCGCCCCACACACAGGAGGCAGGACGGTGACTCAGAGGAAGAATTAGCGCAGAGTATGACGGGATGCAAACCAGAATAATAACAGCGATAAGCTGGCACAGCTGGCAATCATCACTGCCATTGGCCAGGCTGAAGAAAAACTAAACAGTGACAGGATGGCACCGGTAACAGCCCCCACCCCAAAGCGTAATGTCCCGGCAAGAGAAGAAACAGTACCGGCGATATGCGGAAACTCATCAAGTATCACCGCCATGGCGTTGGAGGCCACCATTGATACGCAGCCGATAAACACAGCAACCCCCAGTACCAGCGGATAAAATCCAAGACCGACAGCACAAACCACTAATAGCCATATCCCGCTGATAAACTGAATAATAAGCGCAATTCTGAACAATAATAACGGACCGGCCAGCCGAACCATACGGCTATTAATCAGGGTCATCAGAAACAGAAATACGATATTCAGCGCAAAGTAATACCCGAAATGCTGCGGAGAAACATGGTACAGCGTGATGTAGACAAAAGGCCCCGCATTAAGGAACGCGAACAGCCCGGCAAACGAAAACCCGCTGGCCATCATCAGACTGAAAACTTTTTTATTACGGAACAAAATAATAAAGTTGCTGATAATAGTACGCAGATGCAGAGGCTGACGTTTATCTGCCGGTAATGACTCGCTGATCCCAAAAATTACCAGCAAAAAACCGACAGTTGCCGCAATCGCCAGTGCCCAGAAGATGGACTGCCAGTTTCCGGCCAGCAGTAACCAGCCCCCGAGGATAGGTGCCATCAGGGGAGCCAGGGTGGTAATCAGCATCATAATCGACATCATACGTGAGAAATCTGCACTGGAGTAGCTGTCCCGGATAATGGCATTGATTACCACCCCGGCCGATGCTGCCGCAAGACCATGCACCAGTCGCATCCAGATCAGGTGGTCAATCGTCCCCGCCATGGCGCACCCGGCAGCGGCAAGAATAAATATCAGTACCCCGGGTAACAGCACCGCTTTACGGCCAAGGCTGTCAGATAATGGCCCGTAAAACAGTTGTCCGACGGCAAAACCCAGAATATAGGCGTTCAGCGTCATCTGAACCTGACCGGAAGGTGCCAGAAATTCGCTGGCAATCTGTGGCATCGCAGGAAGATACATGTCGATAGACAATGGCATCAGCATTGCCAGCAAACCCAGAATAACTATCAGCCTCAATTTCTCTCTCCGCACAGGGGACTATCAGCCTGATTATTTTCGCTGCAATTCTGCAGGTAAGCCTGCACTGTCAATTTCCTCACGACTTAATTCACGATACTCACCGGGTTCAAGAGTGTCATCCAGAACGATGTCACCAATTTGCTGACGATGCAGGGCAACCACATGATTCCCTGTGGCAGCAAACATACGTTTTACCTGGTGGTAACGCCCCTCACTGATGGTCAGCAAGACTTCCGTCGGTGTCAGTATTTCCAGTGAAGCGGGCTTAGTCGGTTGTTTATCCCCGCGTAATTCAATGCCTTTCTTAAACTGCTCTGTCGCCTGTGCATCCAGCGGATTTTCCAGAGTAACATGATATGTTTTCTGGCAATGATGACGAGGAGAGGTGATACGGTGTGACCATTGGCCATCATCGGTCAGTAATACCAGCCCGGTGGTATCGATATCCAGCCGCCCTGCTGCATGAAGTTTCCATGCCATTGGCTCTTCCAGAAAGTAGAGAATTGTCGGGTGATCTTCATCTTCTGTCGCGCATACATAACCCTGCGGCTTGTTAA
Source organism: Tatumella sp. JGM130 (assembly GCF_018257525.1). Taxonomy (NCBI): domain Bacteria; kingdom Pseudomonadati; phylum Pseudomonadota; class Gammaproteobacteria; order Enterobacterales; family Erwiniaceae; genus Tatumella; species Tatumella sp. JGM130. The sequence goes on from NZ_JAERJS010000004.1 coordinate 69,504, forward strand.
GCATAAAATAACGGGGCCCGGATTGTTGTTGCAGGCTGTTACCTTCATATTCGACCTGATGTTCCGGTTTAATTTTGAAAGCGCTGTCCTTAACAATCTCGCCATCCACAGTGACTTTCTGTGCACGAATTTCACGTGAGGCAATGGCCCGGCTTATTTCCAGTTGTTGAGAGATGAATTTATCGAGTCGCATGAATTTCTTTTTGCCTGTAGCAGCGAAGGGAAAATACAATGACGCTTATCGTCATGTTCAGTCTTCCAGTATAACGTGAACCTGAGCTGGCTGTCAGTGACGATATATCGTCGATTGTATACTCCTTTTAAAAAGTGATGTTTATGTCTTTTACTCTGCGCCCTTATCAGCAGGAAGCGGTTGATGCAGCTATCCGCTATTTTCGCCACCATTCGCAACCTGCGGTGATCGTACTGCCTACCGGCGCGGGGAAAAGCCTGGTGATTGCCGAACTGGCCCGTAAAGCCCGCGGACGGGTACTGGTGCTGGCTCATGTTAAAGAACTGGTGGCGCAAAACCATGCAAAATATCAGGCGCTCGGCCTGACGGCCGATATTTTTTCTGCCGGCCTGCAGCAAAAAAAGAGCCGGCAGAAAGTAGTTTTCGGCAGTGTGCAATCCGTTGCCCGCAACCTTGATGCCTTTGATGCTGAATTTTCTCTGGTGATTGTCGATGAATGCCACCGGATCGCCGATGATACAGACAGTCAGTATCAGACTATCTTTAGCTTTTTGCGGCAGCGGCGTCCGGATCTGAAGCTACTGGGACTGACAGCCACCCCTTTCCGGCTGGGGAAAGGCTGGATCTATCACCTTCATTACCACGGGATGGTTCGCGGTGATGCACAGGCTATGTTCTATGAGTGTATCTACGAACTGCCCCTGCGATACATGATCAAAAATGGTTATCTGGTTGAACCACAGCGGCTGGATATGCCGGTGGTGCACTATGATTTCTCGGCTTTATATGCCGCTAATCAGGGGCTGTTCAGTCAACGAGAGATGGATAAACAGCTGCAACAGCAACGCCGGGTGACGCCGGCCATTATCCGCCAGATTATCGAACTGTCGGAAGAGCGGCTGGGGGTGATGATTTTTGCTTCAACAGTGATGCATGCCAAAGAGATCCTCGGTTTATTGCCGGAACAGAGTGCCCTGATCAGTGGAGATACCCCGGCAAAAGAGCGCGATAAAACATTACAGGCATTTAAGCAACAACAGATCAAATATCTGGTCAATGTTTCGGTACTGACCACCGGATTCGATGCCCCCCATGTCGATGTCATTGCGATACTGCGCCCGACAGAATCTGTCAGTCTGTATCAGCAAATTGTCGGGCGTGGCCTGCGCCTGTCACAAAACAAAAAAGATTGTCTGATCCTCGATTATGCCGGTAATCCTCATGACCTGTTCAGCCCTGAAATTGGCAGTCCGAAAGGCTCCGCTGATAACCAGCCAGTGCAGGTGTTCTGCCCTGCCTGCGGTTTTGCCAATACTTTCTGGGGAAAAACAACCTCCGATGGCACGATTACCGAACATTTTGGCCGGCGCTGTCAGGGGATTATTGAAGCCCCTGATCAGCCACGCCAGCAGTGTGATTTTCGCTTCCGCTTCAAATCCTGCCCCCGGTGTAATGCAGAGAATGATATTGCGGCCCGGGTATGTCATCAGTGCCAGGGTATTCTGGCTGACCCCGACGATATGCTGAAAGCGGCACTCAGGCTCAAAGATGCCATGGTCCTGCGTTGTGCGGGAATGACATTACATACAGGGCAGGACAGCCGGGGTGAATGGCTAAAGGTTATTTACTATGATGAAGATGGCAGCGAAGTCAGCGAACTGTTCCGTTTGCACACCGCCGCACAGCGACATATTTTCGAATTACTGTTTATACGCCACCACCATAAAGCCCCCGGCACTCCCCTAAGCTGGCAACATGCGGTTGATTTGCCTGCCCTGAGCGATGCTTTCCGTTATCCTGATTTTATTGTTGCCCGTAAAAAAGGTCATTTCTGGCAAATCCGTCATAAAGTATTTGATTATCAGGGGCGCTACCGTAAAGCGAATCAGTTACGCTGATGGCGGGAAACCGCTGAATTTATTTGCCCGCCACAGGGGAAGCGGCTATAATGCCGCGCACTTTTACATTCGGTAAAAGTACATTCAAGATAACCTTCTGTTGCTGGGTCGCCTGTAGCAGAATTACAAAGAGAAATTAAGATGTTCACTATCAACGCAGAAGAACGTAAAGAGCAGGGTAAGGGTGCGAGCCGCCGCCTGCGTCGTACAGCTAACAAATTTCCGGCTATCATCTATGGCGGAAACGAAGCAGCTGTCGCTATCGAACTGGACCATGATGTTGTTATCAACATGCAGACCAACCCTGAGTTCTATTCTGAAGTTCTGACCCTGGTTGTTGCCGGTAAAGAAACTAAAGTTAAAGTTCAGGCTGTTCAGCGTCACCCGTTCAAGCCAAAACTGCAACACATCGACTTCGTTCGCGCGTAATTGCCCGATCAGTCAGTAAAAAACGCCGGGTAATACCGATCTGTCAGAGCTGACATTAACGGTTAAACGATCAGGCGGTTGTATAAAAATCCGCAATCTTTTACAAGGTTGCGGATTTTTTTATGCTGCTAAGTCAGGCGACGCAGCCGTGTCTCCGTTTGCTCAGCCAGTATTCTCCGGGGTCTGAGCCCCTGCCCCACCGTTGCTGACCGCAAACGTTGTTCCGCAACTTACCATCAACCCGCCAGCCTGATTCCGGGGTCAGCGGAAAGCTGCCACAGAGGGCAGAAGACAGAGTGCGGGAAAAAGAGACCGCAACACGGCAGGTTACGGCTTCTTTCTGACGGTTAACTGACAAATATGACGCGTAATCGCGCGTTTTTAGACAGTTATTTATTGTTTTCTCCGGTACGGCGTTGCAGCTGATCACGCAAATTCGGTGGCGTTCCTTTGATGGTCAGCGTATCCGTTGCCGGATCCCAGAAAATACGCTCACCCAGTAACATCGCATCAAAGCTGAGTGTCAGGCCGCCGCCACTGCCGGAAAATTTAGTTAACTGCCGCAGGGTACTGCGATCGGCAGGGAAACTCTCTTCCAGCGAATACTCCTGCTCGCGGGTAAAGGTTTCAAAACTTTTATCGCCCATCGCTGGCAGTTCGCCAGACAGTTCCTGAACTGTAATTTCTTCCCCGGCTTGCAGCTGCTGGTTACAGTAGCTGTAAACCTGCTGACGGTATTCCTGTCGTTGCTGTTTTCCCAGGCTGGCGTCTTCACAATAATCGTCCACTGCCTGCAACAGGCTGCGGTTCTGTGCTTTGGTGTCCAGCCCGACACTGGCCCCGAGGAAATCCATAAAGAAATCAGAGACTTTACGGCCAACACGCCCCCGTAAAAAGGTCAGGTAGCGTAATGATTCAGGCCGGGTTTCCCATTCGGTCAGGTCGATCCTTGCCACAATATCCGCATGGTTAATGTCAAGATAGTGGGTGGTACTGATATCCAGTGTTTCGTTAATCCGCATACTGCTCTGGCTGTTAAGTACTGAAATCAGAAGATATTCTGTCGCCAGGTAACGGTAACGGGCAAACAACACTACACCGCCATCGGCAAAAGGATATTTCGCCAGTTCATCACGTAAACGTCCGGTGGCCGCACGGCTGAAGGCTAAAAAATCCTGAGAACCCTTACGGCATTCACGTAATGTGTCAGCAAGTTCACTGTCTTCATTAAACAGACCATAGGCTTTATTTTTAGCACTGTAGACACGATGTAGCTCTTCCAGCATATCAGCAACGGCTTCGCTGGCTGTCAGTAATGAATCGCGTAACACCAGCTCCAGTTGATCTTCACCACGTTTAATCAACTGATGGACGACAATCTGGTCAATATCCAGACTCATGGTAGACTCTCCTTCTCAATCAGGTGCGTATTCAACCATTGCCCTGCCCGTCTTTCAATGCTAATCCGCATTTAAGCTGCAGGGTGACCAGAAAACGATGGTGCAGGAAAATCGTGAAAACCGGGCCACAATACGCTACAACAGTATTTAACAAAAATGCGCGGATTATTAAGTTAAACAGACAATAAAATTGCAGAAAAAAAGTGGCGTTTGCAGTAGAATGTCCGCCTTTTACGACTTAGCAAACTGATATTATGCCTCAATCATCCCGATATAGTGACGATCGCGTGGAACAACTCCTCGCCCAACTGGCAGAAGTGCTGGAAAAAGATCAGGCCCCGACCGACCTTTCCCTGATGGTGTTAGGCAATATGGTGACGAATCTGATTAACTCCAGCGTTGCACCGGCACAACGCCGCTCGATCGCCCGTACCTTCGCGGAAGCCCTGCAGGCTTCGGTACGCGAAGATCATGCACACTAAAGATATGACCCGATCAATATGGTAAACAACCAGCAGCGCTACAGGGAAAAAGTCTCTCAGATGATTAGCTGGGGCCACTGGTTTGCCCTGTTTAATATCTTTTTTGCACTCATTCTCGGTAGCCGTTATCTGCTGGTCACCGACTGGCCGGCCTCGCTGGCGGGCAGAATTTATGCTTACTGTAGCTGGATCGGGCATTTCAGTTTTCTGGTATTTGCCGCCTATTTACTGGTGATATTTCCGCTGACGTTTGTCGTGATGTCGCAGCGGCTGCTGCGGGCACTGTCGGCAATACTGGCGACCAGCGGGCTGACGTTACTGCTGGTCGATAGTGAAGTCTTCAATCGTTTTCATCTTCATCTGAATCCCGTGGTCTGGGATCTGGTCGTCAATCCCCAGCAGAGTGAAATGACCCGCGACTGGCAGTTAATGTTTATTGCCGTACCGCTGATCTTTCTGGTGGAGATTCTTTTCGCCACCTGGAGCTGGCAGAAATTACGCAGCCTGAACCGGCGTAATTTCGGTAAACCGCTGGCGATACTGTTTATTGTCGCCTTCTTTTCCAGCCACCTGATGTATATCTGGGCGGATGCCAATTTTTACCGTCCCATCACCATGCAGCGGGCAAACCTGCCGTTATCCTATCCGATGACTGCACGCCGCTTTCTGGAAAAACATGGTTTACTTGACCCGCAGGAATATCAGCGCCGTCTGATACAGCAGGGTGACCCGGATGCCGTCTCGGTTGCTTATCCGTTAAGTGATATCAGTTTCCGGCAGAGCAGCACTCACCATAATCTGTTATTGATTACCGTCAATGCTATTAATGAAACGACGGTAGCCAGTGACTTCCCTGTACTGAATGAATTTGCCAGCCAGAATGTGCGTTTCACCAACCATTTCAGCTCCGGCACCACCGATGAAAACGGACTGTTTGGCCTGTTTTACGGTATCTCCTCCAGCTATATGAATGGTATTCTGGCAACCCGCACGCCGTCAGCGTTGCTCAGTGCACTGAACAGCCGCGGTTATCAGTTTGGTCTGTTTTCTTCTGATGGTTTCAGCCAGTCACTCTATCGCCAGGCATTACTGGCAGATTACTCATTGCCGGCGGCCAGGCCACAGACAGACCAGCAGACCGTTTCACAATGGCAGGACTGGCTACAGAAACAACAACATTCTGCCACCCCCTGGTTCTCCTGGGTGTCGCTGGATGGCATCAATAATGACGGCAATAGTGATAATGCGCGTCAGAAAAATTACCTGAATTCGGCTAAAGCCACCGACCAGCAGATTGGAGAGATACTCTCCCAGCTGAAAAAAAGCGGAGAACTGGATAATACCGTAGTTATTATTACTGCACGCCACGGTATGTCCCTGACCGACAGTAACAATAACCAGGATCGTCAGTTGCTGCAGGTCCCCCTGGTGGTCCACTGGCCATCGACACCCGCACAGTCAGTCACTAATCTGACCGACCATCAGGACGTCATGACAACCCTGATGCAAAGATTACTGCATGTAACCACCTCGCCGGAAGACTATTCTCAGGGTGAGGATCTTTTCAGTCCACAGCAGCAGCATCAGTGGGTGACCGGCAGTGATGACAGTAACCGGCTGATTATTACCACCCCGGCATCAACGCTGGTACTGGATAATCAAGGTAATTACACCACTTATGACACAGCAGGCAACGAACTGAAAAATCAGCGCCCTGAACTGGGACTGTTATTACAGGTGCTGACAGAAGAAAAGCGCTTTATCGCAAACTGATTATTAATGAGTCAGTTAGCATAACCGGATATTGCAATCTGCAAAATTATCCGTACTATGTGGTGGCAACAGTATCGGCACGTAGCGCAGCCTGGTAGCGCACTGTCATGGGGTGTCAGGGGTCGGAGGTTCAAATCCTCTCGTGCCGACCAAATCATTATTCTGTTAGTACCGGTTACTGATGGAAACCCCGCAAAAACCCGTATTCTCACTGAGTTTACGGGTTTTTTGTTGTCTGTTTCCGTAGTAATATCCATGCCGTGTCTCAGCGGCCCGCGAGCCCTCCTTCCTGTATCAAAACAGTTACCGCCATTCTTATACGCAGCTCTGCTGTCCGTGTGTAACGTTCAGCATCTGGTGCGGATAATCACAGCTGCAAGCAAAGTCATCAGCAGAGAATCAGAGGCCGAAAACCACTTATTCCATTAACCAGTAAGTTAACGTTGCCGCAGATTCGGGAGGTAACCATGAATATGAAAAATAATGACACCTTAATAGATTTCAAAGGAAAGCCGGGCCGGTTACTGTATTTCTCTTTCCTGACGTATACCCTGCTGACCCTGGCAGGGATTATCGTGCTGGCCGCAGCAACCACAGCTCTGTCAGACATCGAAAGCTATTTTTATATTGATTTTATCACGGCGGTAATGATTGCCTGGTTTTTATCCAAATCTCTGCGGACCCAGCCTTATGAGAGATACGTAGCGTTATTCAGAACCGGGTTATTTATTATATTTAACTGCCTGCTGGTTATTTTGCTCACCGGCCTCGACATATTATCTGCCCGCTGTTCACTGGTCATTGTCTCTGTTGTGTTTATTCCGGCCATTTTGCTTATTATTACCTCATTTAACGAGTTTATTTCCTTCATAAACTTTAACTATAAATCCGCCGTTAACCTGTCTTTAACCGACGAACTGACCGGACTGCCAAACCGAAGAGCGTTAAACTTTACTCTCAGGGAATTGGAGAAAAAAGCAGCGACGGTATGTATCCTTGATATTGACCATTTCAAACGTATCAATGATTCCTTTGGCCATAAAATGGGTGACAAAGTGCTGATTTCTGTCGGTCTGGCGCTCAGTGAGTTCAGAGACGAAAACGTTTCTGTCGCCAGGTCGGGGGGGGAAGAGTTTTGCCTGATCATTAAAGATAACGTTGACGCTAATCAGGTTATCAGCAGGGTAAAAAAATCGCTGTCCATTGATTATAATAACGATATCAAAATCACTATCAGCGCCGGAGTGGCATCTAAAGGACGCAACGAAAACTTCACTTCTGCACTGATTTACGCGGATGAAGCCCTTTACCGTGCCAAACGAGAGGGTCGCGACTGTATCGTATTTGCGGACAACGGAACGATTCAAAGATAATCGCCGACAACGACGCAAAAAATGCGTTATATCGCAAAAAAATGCTGCGTCCCCGCGGGTTAACTGCTAAATTACTGGTTATATAACCAGTAATGAGTGCCGCCATCATGTTTGTAGAATTAGTGTACGATAAACGCAATGTCGCCGGTCTGGAAAATGCCAGAGAGATTATCCTGGAAGAACTTACCCGCCGTGTACAACGTATTTTCCCGGAAGCTGAGGTCAGAGTAAAACCGATGCAGACCAACGGACTGAACAGCGATGCCAGTAAGAGTGACCGGGAAAAACTTAACCGGATGCTGGAAGAGATGTTTGATGAGTCGGATATGTGGCTGGTAAACGAATACTGATATTTTTACTGGCGACAGCAATACACTCCGGACCGCTCAGCCTGAAAAGTCCGCTACAATATCGTCTGTTACGGCTGCCGGTAAAAAACCGGGGATTCCCCCCGGCATTTCAGAAGGCTGCCCGCTTATTTACGGTCAATGGAGTATCTGCCCGGGCCGGTCAGCGCCAGTGCCAGGAAACCACCGGCAATACTGATGTTTTTATAGAAGTTAATCATGGCACCATACTGCGCCATTCCTGTCATATGCCAGTACTGATGCCCCATCAGGCCTGTTGCAACAGTATAAACGGCCAGCACTATCGCCAGCGGGCGGGTGTAATAACCAGCAATAATCAGAACACCAAAAACCAGTTCAACGACCACCGCAACTACCGCCGCGACAGCAGGTAAAGGCGCACCCACTGATGCCATATAACCGATAGTCGCTTCAAAACCCGCCAGCTTTTCCCAGCCAAAAATGACAAACAACAGCATCAGTAAAATACGAGTCAGTAACAGAAGAGCATCACGATATTTTTCCAAAGACAGATATTGCATATTAATTACCTCAGGGTTAATTGCTTATACCGCGGCTCTCCGCTGCGGAAAGTATATTGATAAGTATTGAAATTATTACGTTTCTTACATGAAATAAAGAGAAGGCAGGCTCAGGATCGTTCCGTGTTCTCTGGTGCACTGATGTTACATCAACCATATTGAACATCAACACAGCAGATTGATAATCACTGTCCCTCCTCAGGTGACAATAAGGGCTGGAAAAACTGCCGGGCCGGCTAACATGAACAGTACAATTCGTCAGTCAGCAAACAGGAATTAAACATATTACTTTCTAAAACAACACGTTAATAAATTCATTGATAAACTATCGGTGAAAATCAGAATAAATATTCCCCGGACAATAATCATCAGTATTTTTGAATAAGTTGAGCAGAGAATTATAAGAAGATAGATTGCCTGCCACAGGCTGCCTGTGCTTTCAGGCCGGGAGAATACCGTTCTGCTCACCGGAAGGGTGGCTGGCAGTAATATGCGGGCTGATAAATGCCAGTAATGCACGGATTACCGGGTTGTGCTGACGATGACCGGGATAGATGGCGTTCAGTGATAACCCCTGCGGGGTAAAATCGGCTAACACCGGAAGCAGTCTGCCTGCATTAATCGCGTCATTAACAATAAAGCGGGGTAATAATACCAGCCCTAACCCTGCTTCTGCAGACTCTCTGAGTACTTCCCCGTTATTACTTGATACCGGGCCGTTTATCGCAAAGAAACGGCTCTTCCCCTCAACCAGCAGGTTCCAGCCCGATGGCCCTGCGGTACCGTATCGCAGACAACGGTGACGGCTGAGATCGGCGGGAAGTAAGGGTATACCCGTCTGTTGCAGGTAGTCAGGACTGCCGCAGATAACCATCGGCAATATCCCCAGTTGACGGGCAATCATGCTGGAATCAGCCAGTGCGCCAATCCGTAATACCATATCGAAACCTTCGCCGATCAGATCGACAAACCGGTCATTAATTTCGATATGCAGACTGACTGACAAATGCTGATGCTGAAAACGGGTAAGCAAAGGGGCAATATGCCGCAACCCGTAGGTGTGTGGCAGACTGATCTTGAAATTTCCCACCAGCTGACTCTGGCGTAGCGATATCGCATCTTCAGCCTGACGGACTTCATCAAGAATACGGCTGGCATGTTGAAAAAATACCTGTCCGGCATCAGTCACTGATAAACTGCGGGTATTACGTACCAGTAGCTGCGCGGCCAGACCGGTTTCCAATGCACCGATCCGCCGGCTGACAAACTGTTTTGATAACATCAGCCGGTCTGCCGCTGCGGTGAAGCTGCCGGTATTTACAATGGCGACAAAAATACGCATATCATCAAGGGTCATGGTGTCGATCCGGAATATCGGTTTTCTGCCAGATTGTCCGGCTGCCTGCCCGGCAGTGTATCACCCTCCCCCGGGCTCTGTACTGACAGAAAAGATATTTCACACTTCAGCCCGGAAATATTGTTCCACCGGAATCAGGCTGACACTTATAGTAGGTTTTCCACGCCACTGACTGACAGGAAAAGAACAATGACTGACAGAATCAATAAGTTCGGACAACCCATCGGCCTGCCGGTGGATACCTGGCAACCCGCAAAGCTCCCTGAAGCAGTAACACTGACGGGCCACTATTGCCAGTTACAGCCGTTAGACAGCCAGCGCCATGAACAGGATCTCTGTCAGGCACTACAGTGTGAAACAGGCGGTGAATCTTTATGGACATATATGTTTTCAGGCCCCTTTACCTCGCGGCAGCACTTTCATGAATATATTCGCGCCGCTGCTAACAGCCGCGATCCATTCCATTTTGCTGTTATTGATAACGCTACCGGTAAAGCCACAGGCAGCTTGTCACTGATGAGAATCGATACGGCTAATGGCGTGGCAGAAGCCGGACATGTTATGTTTTCACCACAACTGCAACGTACTCCGCTTTCTACAGAAGCACAGTATTTACTGATGCGCTACGCATTTGACACTCTGGGTTATCGTCGTTATGAATGGAAATGCGACAGCCTGAATACACCTTCACGCAATGCAGCACTCAGGCTGGGATTCCGTTTTGAAGGTATATTCCGTCAGGCGATGGTGTATAAAGGACGCAACCGCGATACTGCATGGTTTTCCGTAACCGACGAGGAATGGCCCGGATTGCGATCAGCATTTACACAATGGCTGAGTGCAGACAATTTCGACTCTGCGGGGCAACAGCGTTATCCGCTACGTTATTTTCGCTCCGGCACGCTATAATTCTGCTGCCGGCTGAATCCGCCGGCCTGATTTTATTCCCGGAGCCGGTTAAGCCGGATAACTATGCTGATGTCTGCTGAGTTCCCTTCTGCCGTTACCGAAAATTTAGTCCTGCCTGACGGACAGTTTATCTGTCGCGCGGCTTTTTCTGCGTCATCTCCGGTTCTGGCCTGTGCTGCCTTTGATAGCGCAACCTTCAGTCCGCATCTGTACCAGCACTATAATATTCCCTGCCCGATGGCCATCAGCGGGGCTGCCCGTAAACGCCAGGCAGAATACCTGGCCAGCCGCTGGCTGGTCAGATCAATTGCCGCCAGCTACGGTATTAAAAATTTTATACTGACCAACAATCCTGATCGTTCGCCCCGCTGGCCCCCGGCCCTGACGGCATCCTTGTCACATACCAGCGGAATGGTATTTTTGCTGGCAGACCCGCAAAAGCGTCTGGCAGGAAACGATACGGAACAGTGGATGAACCGCCATACGACCAGCCAGATCAGGGATATCCTGATGGATAAAGAAGAAGGGAAGCTGCTGGCTTCAGTACAGTTACCCCCGGAGCAGGCAGTAACCCTGCTATTTTCTCTGAAAGAGAGTCTGTATAAGGCATTATGGCCGGAAGTCCGTCAGTATATCGACTTCCTGCAGGTAAGATTACTGACTATTGATGAAATGAACTCGACGGCCTGTTTACAGCTGAAACAGACTCTGTCACAGGACTATCCCCAGGGCCGCTGTTTTACTGTCAGCTATGCTATTACCCGGCAACGCGTATTCAGCTGGATCAGTCACTGATACACCATTACCCGGCACAACGAAACGTCATATTATAACGGTATTTTCCGGTCAGGGGATGTGAGCCTGGTTTCAGGGGTAAAATCCCGTGAAAACGCAGCCGGGAACGTCCCCCCCAGACCACGACATCCCCGTGTTCCAGCATAACTTTAGTCACCGGATCGCCGCGTTCAAAGCCTCCGAATTGAAATACCGCAGCCAGCCCGAGAGATACAGAGACAATCGGCTGACGCAGATCCTTTTCGTCTTTATCCTGATGTAACGATAACTTGCTGTCGACAGCATAACGGTTCATCAGACAGGAGTCTGGCCGAAAGCCGGTGAAACCGGCACTCAGGGCGGTAGTAATAGCGTATTTTCTTAAGTTATCAGGCATCAGCAACCCGCCATTAATCGGATGAGCGTCTGCGGGCCGGCCATACAGGCCACAATGGGTCATCGCCACCGACATCCGAAAACCGCCGGGGGTAATCCGGTGCTGAAAGGGACGCTGGCTGGCAATCGCCATAATCTGGTCGAACAGCCAGTGATCATCATGCCTGGCATAACGCCGCAGGATGACAGCGTCTTCTGCCAGTGCCTCCTGCCACGGGGGGTCGCCCTCAAAAAGATCCAGCATGGTTTATTATTACTCCGCAGAGGTTACTTTGCTTCAGTAAGCAAAAATGATTTAAACAACGGTGAGGCCCAGCTTTCAAATTTATCTCCGTTACGGGTAATAAGAAAAACAGCCAGATGCTGTTTCAGGGCCAGTGCTTTTGCTTTTTCCGTCCCCAGAACCATCAGTCCTGTATCCCAGCCATCAGCTTCTCCGGCAGTGGTGGCTATCACAGTTGCTGATGCCAGTTTATGCTCAATCGGGCGGCCGGTAGCAGGATCGATAATATGAGAGATACGCTGACCATCCAGCTCATAATAGTTACGGTAATCACCCGAAGTACTGATACCATGCCCCTGTAAATCCACTACTGCCTGTGCTTCATTTTCCAGATCCGTTGGCTTCTGAATGGCTACTCGCCAGGGTTTACCTTCTGCCGTATGCCCCCGCGAGAGCAACGCCCCCCCGACAGAAACAAGGTAGTTAGTAATTCCCTGAGATTCCATTAAACGGGCAAGATGATCGGTGGCATATCCTTCGCCCATGGTTGACAAATCAACATATAAATCAGGAAGATCTTTTTGTAACGCCTGGCCATCCGCCGTCTGAATGACTTTGAGATGTCTGAGTCCCGTCCGGGCTTTGGCCTGATCAATCTGTTGTTGTGCAGGAGTATGTGCCGGCATTTTTTCCGGACCAAATCCCCATAAATTGACCAGCGGCCCGACCGTAATATCCATTGCTCCGCCGGTTTTGGCACCGATACGCAATGCCATGGTAACAATATCGGCCATCGCTTCGCTGACCGGCCAGGGCCGGGTGCCGGTGTATTGGTTAAAACGCGACAGTGCCGAGTCAGTTTTCCAGGTTGAAAGTTCCTGATCATCATTATCCAGCTGTTGCTGAATAACCTGCTGTAACTGACTGCGGCGTGAGGCAGGTACATCAGCGACAGTCACACGCCAGACCGTACCCATGGTTTTACCTTCCATCACCAGATTCTGACCGGAGGAAGACGTTGCATTATCACAACCACTCAGGGCGAGTACCATACTCAGTAGTACGGTGCCGCAGCAAAGAACTCTCATCAAATTTATTTCCGGAATTATAAGCCAGGTTCAGCCGGAAGTTCACCAGCCACCACAGGGCAAAGACGCACCAAAATGAGGCGCTATACTAACAAAATGACTGCCGGGCCCCGTGAATATCCGTGCTATCTGCTGGCATAAATTTTGCTGTCAATAGAGTGAATAACCGGTGAAGTAATAATGAGGTACTGCAGATGAAGAAATTTTCGGCGATCGGTCAGCAGCTAAAGCAGTTATGGGCACAATGGTTATTGTCCGCGGTTTTTACCCAGGCAGGCTCGGCTCTGGAAGGAACCCATCGCCACTTATCCCGCCCATTAAACCGTGGCGGGAAAAGTGACAACAGGTACTGAGGATTCAGGCTACCCCGACAGGAAACAGGCAGCACATAACATTCGCTGCCTGTTTTTTATCAGAACTGATATACCAGACCAAGTGCAACAATATTATCAGTATTAATATTGGCCGCTTCAGTGAACTGGTTGTTTTTCAGCAGGTTGATCTGATAGTCAACATAGGTAGACATATTTTTGTTGAAGTAATATGTGGCGCCGACATCCACATAACGTTTCAGGTTCTGTGCACCGTATTTTTCCACACTGGTACCCCGTGAAGAAATAAATGCCAGAGACGGACGTAAACCGAAGTCAAACTGGTACTGGGCAACTAATTCCAGATTATCGGCTTTATCCGCATAACCGTAAGCGGTTGAATCGCTGCTGTTACCAAACCGGGTCGCATTATAAGAACGGGTATACATAGCCGCCAGATAAACATCGCCGTTGTCGAATTTCACACCGCCTGTATAGGCTTGTGCTTTATTACCTTTACCCAGAATGTGATTTTTATCAGCGCTGATATAGTTATTCTGTTCCGTGGTCCGGTTGGAAGAGAACATCGCCGCACCCAGAGATAAGTCCGGACTAAGATCATAGCTGGCACTCATACCCCAGCCATCACCGTTCTGACCTAAGACATCACGGCCATTGGCGGTTTCACTGGAACTGCCATTTTTTCCCTGGTACTGCACTGCAATCTTCAGGCCGTTAATCAGTCCCCAGAAGTCTGAATTACGGTAAGTCAGCAATCCGCTGGAACGCTGGAACATAAAGTTATCCGAACCGTAGGTATCGCCGCCAAATTCCGGCAGTACATCCGTCCAGCTGGCAATATCATACACAACACCGTAATTACGGCCATAATCCAGTGAACCGTCATTATCAAATTTCAGCCCGGCAAAACCATAACGGGTATAGTTGTCAGCACTGCCCTGGGACTCAGCATTATTCACGGCGACCTGATATTCCCATGCGCCATATCCTGTCAGTTGATCTGAAATTTGCGTTTCGCCTTTAAAACCAAAACGCATATATGACTGATCACCGTCTGAGCCATTATCCTTTGAGAAGTAGTGTAAGCCGTCAACTTTGCCAGACAAGTCTAACTTGTTACCGTCTTTATTATAAATTTCGGCTGCACTGGCTGATCCTGCAGCCATGAGCAGTGCCGGTACCAATAGTGAAAGAACGCGAAGTTTCATGTTATTACCCTCGAGTGGGACCCGTAACGTCAGAGACTGACTCAGGAAAATTATATAAAAGTAAAGCAAGTGTTTTCTTAAGTCATGTTAATTCAGGATAAGAAATAATCTATCCGCAAAATGATACTAAACAGACGAAAATGCTTCAATTTATTTCTAAATAATTTCAGAATGTAAACCTTGCGGAACTTTTTCAAACCAGGCACCACTATTAATGAGCACTAAAGGTTAAATCAACAAAAAAATTATTCCGGTAAAGAATTAGGCACTAATTGTCAAAGAGTTAAATGTTCTTGTAAATGCTTTGATGTTAAAAATAACCGCACTGAATGATAAATAAAAACGGGGTGACGGGAATATAATGTCAATTGCTATCATCATTTATTTTATTATTACCTTCATTCACCCCGAATGATTATTGTCTTAACATTCCCTGCCGGACTTCGCGTCCGGTTTTTTTTGCCCAAAAAACAGTCTGATAATTACTCCCCCCCTGCCCTGACTGACATCTTATTTTGTGCCGGTCAAATAATTAATATCTTTTAATAATTATCCTGCGCGATAAATATCACTTAACGAAATTAAATAATGATTAATATTACTCATGATTAACGATGGTTTTTCAGCCTCACGGCTTCTGCCGACAGAATTTATCAGCGTCCTGATAACCGGCAGCTGACTTCAGGATGTTCAGTACTGATAGTTATAAGATGTTATCCGTGCTGGCGCTTGTCAGGAGCCGATTGCCGGTGCCCGTATCAGCGGTAAGTTATTTCGGGACGCAGCTTTACTTCCTCACCTATTGAGGATATTTTTAGCGCACAATAGCGTCTGCCATTACGGACCTGGATAAGTCAGTGGCCTGGTATCAGCCCGGCAAAACAGGTTACCCTGTGCGGTACTTCGCTGATATCCATCGTCACAGTCCATCTTTTGTGGGAGCGATTCCACATTACCTCAGGTTCAGAAACTTTTATGTCCGGAAAAAATAATTCGCCGCTGTCAGGTCATTTACTTAAATTTCTTATTTTTTTCAACGTGATAGTTATTGCTATTATCATCAGCGTTATCTATGACAGCCTGGGTACCCAACTGCATCACCAGCAGACTCTGGTAGAGAATTTTGCACGCTCAACACAACTGCGCATTGATAACTACCGGTTTGCCACCTGGCAAATATACGGTAATCAGACCTCCGCTGATGATGCTACCGACGATGATAGTGCCACCCTGCAGGAAACCCGCTTGCGGGCTGATGTCTACGCCCCGGCGCAAGATCGCCATAAAACAGAAGCACTGATTTTTGGCTCTCATGACAGTAATACTCTCGCCAGCGCCCGCAGCGCGACCGATTTCCTGGACAGTTTCTGGGCATTAAAGAAAAATACCTGGTCAATGTATTACCTGAATGGCCAGGATAACAGCCTGACGATGATATCCACTCTGCCACTGAAAGATATGCTGAGCCGCTATAACGGTGAAAGCATTACCGGACTGGTTTCCGCACGCCGGGCAGAAATGCTGCAACAGGCAAATACCCTGGATGAGCGCGAAAGTTTTTCCGGCCTGCGGCATTTACCTAACAGTAATGACTACTACTTCACATTAAGAACCACCTTTAACCAGCCGGGCCACCTGGCCACGGTACTGGCATTTGACCTGCCGGTGGATGACTTACTGAACGGTGATTTGCGTCCGGAATGGTTAACTTTTCATAATACAGAGAACCTTAACGGTAATAATGATACCCGTAACTCAGACAGCCTGAATCTGGCGACCACCTCCGTTGATCTGGTCGCCCCGTTAAATGCTTCACCGATGACTATTACCTATCATCTGCCGGTGATGGTATTACTGCATCAGGCTCTGCAGGGATCTTTTTTAACTTTATCCCTGTCGCTGCTATTACTGATGCTCTCGGTAGCCGGCAGTTTCTGGCTGCGCCGTGTGCCTGCTCCGGCAGAAGAATCACCTGATCCGGAAACAGATTTACTGCGTCAGATGAATAAAGAAATGGTAGACAGTCTGCCGATAGGTTTCCTTATTTATGATTTCAATACCCGTCAGGAAGTGGTGAGTAATGAAAAGGCCGCTCAGCTGATCCCTCATCTCAACCTGCAGAAAATTATTACGCTGTCAGACGGTGATCGTGGCGTGTTGCAGGTAACTGTTAACAATGAAGTCTACGAAGTCAGACACCAGCAAAGTCAGTGTTCCCCTCAATACTGCTTCTTTATGATCCGTAACCAGGACAGGGAGATCCTGGTGAATAAAAAACTACAGCACGCCCAGAAAATTCTCGATCAAAACCACCAGATGCGGCATCAGTTACTGGAAAATATCGGTAACGCTTTTCGCCAGCCTCTGCACCGGTTACTGCAGCGTCTGACTTCCCTGCATGGCCAGCTGGATGAACCCGGCTGGCAGCAACTGATCGATTCAGGCGAACATCTGGTGCGGATGACCGGCAATATTATTTTGCTGACCCGGCTGGAAAACCGGCAGTGGTCAGCAGACCTGCAGCCTTTCTGTCTCCAGCAACTTATTGATGACATAGTGAGCACTTTACTGCCATCAATTAACCAGCGTGGTCTGGAAATCATTGTCAGTAATTTACGGCCTGCGGACGAAATTCGTCTCGGTGACCGTAACCTGTTACGTGAAATTCTGCTGACACTACTCTGGTACTCCTTCGGAACGACCCATTGGGGTAAAATATCTGTCAGGATCAGCGCAAGCCCGGAACATACTGATCGACTATTGATAAATATTGTAGATACTGGTCAGGGTCTGAATAAGACAGAATTAGCCAATGCCGATTTTCCGTTCAGCGGAGAAGTCAGTACGGTCAATGATGAAAAATCAAACAGTATGGATTTGTTTTTTTGTCGCCAGTTTTGCCAGACCCTGAACGGAAAGCTGGATATTATCTCTAAACCCGGTATCGGCAGCCATTTTAGTCTGTTGATGCCTCTGCCGGTTCAGCAACAGGGAATCGATCAGGAAGAAAAAATACTGGATGGAATAACAGTATTGGTGGATGTGGTGGTTGATGATATCTATAAAATTGTCAGTCGTCAGTTAGAGTTCTGGGGAGCAAAATGCCTGATAGCTGACGACCGGGTGCCGGGCCAGGACTATGATTTTCTGCTGACTGATGTGCCCGCCAGACTGAGCGGATGGGCACTGCTGATCACCGGCTCAGAGCAGGGTTATACTGCGATTAATGCGCAACAGTACCGGGTGAATTATAATCTGAACCAGGCATTTCTGGATGCGCTGTTATTACTGATTGAGAAACAACTGACTAAGGACGAGACGGAGGAAGCTCCTGAGAGCAACACGGGCGATATGCTAAAAGAACCCGAGTACTTTCAGATATTTAAGGACACAGTGCCCGATGATGTCGAAAAATTATATCTTGAAATTTCTGATAACGATTATGCTGCGCTTGCCCTGACTGCTCATCGTCTGAAAGGCGTTTTCGCGATGCTTGGCCTGCAGGATGGCAAAGTATACTGTGAACAGTTGGAGCGTTTGATTGAAGAGCGCGATGATTTAAACATTAAAAATACCACCAGTGATATCGAACACTACGTGAACTCACTGCTGCAGTAAGGTAGCTAAAAAAAATGGATAACTTAAACGTAATTATTGCCGATGATCATCCGATTGTTTTATTCGGGATCCGTAAATCTCTGGAACAGATAGACTGGATTAACGTCGTCGGTGAGTTCGAAGATTCAACCACACTCATCAATAACTTATCTAAGCTCGAAGCCAATGTCCTGATCACCGACCTGTCGATGCCGGGTGATAAATACGGCGATGGGATCACTCTGATTAAGTATATAAAACGTCATTATCCGGATTTGGCGATCATCGTACTGACGATGAACAACAACCCGGCGATTCTCAGTTCGGTACTGGACCTGGATATCGAAGGCATTGTACTGAAACAAGGTGCTCCCACCGATTTACCTAAAGCTCTGGCCGCCCTGCAGAAAGGTAAGAAGTACACTCCGGAATCTGTTGCCCGGTTACTGGAAAAAATCAGTGCCGGTGGCTACGGAGACAAACGTCTGTCACCGAAAGAGAGTGAAGTACTGCGCTTGTTTGCTGAAGGTTTTTTAGTAACAGAAATCGCCCGCAAACTGAACCGTAGTATTAAAACCATCAGTAGCCAGAAAAAATCTGCCATGATGAAGCTGGGTGTGGATAACGATATTGCCCTGCTTAACTATCTGTCTTCTGTCAGCGCAACACCACCAAAAGACTGATTATCTGAGCAGCCTCGTGCCCTGAGGCAGAGGCTGCTGTTCTCTGTACTGAAATGAAAAATCCAGCCAGTTACGCCTGCGATGGTCGGGACTTTCTGACCTGCTCTGTATAACTGCGCAAGCTTACTTTCAGCTCCTGTAATGTGACTGGTTTTGATAAACAGTCATCCATTCCCGCCGCCAGACAACGCTGTTTCTCATCAGCCAGCGCATTGGCTGTGACGCCGATCACCGGCCGCTGATAGCCCGACTCACGCAAGGTCTGTGTCAGCGTATAGCCATCCATATTCGGCATATTGACATCACTGAGCACAATGTCCGCATCAATGCGTTTCATCACGTTCAGAGCATCCACCCCATCCTGAGCCGTTTTTACCTGGTATCCCAGGGTGTGCAACTGGCCGGACAACAGCATCCGGTTAATCGGATGATCGTCCACCACCAGGATAAGAATATCTTCATTGGCACTATTATCACCATTATCCGGGGTCTGCTCTGTCAGTAATTTCACTTCACTGACCGGCCGGTAAATGCGGCGCAACAGTTCCGGCAACTCATGGGGCATCGAAGTGGTGATCAGCCATACTCCTGGCCTGATTTCACTCGGGAAATCCGTGTGCTCACTGCTGAAACAGATACGTGCTTTACAGGCAATATCGGCAGTATCGTCACAGTCGGTCAGCCAGATATCCTCCGGGGTTAACTGCTGTTCTGTGGTCAGCAGCGTCACCGATAATGCCAGTAACTGGCGTCGCAGATAATCGGCAAAACAACGGTTTTTCAGGGAGAGATATATCCGCCTGCCTTTGAGATCACTGGCTGCCGGTGTCCATAGTCCCTGATATACCGGCAGACGCACCGTAAACTGGCTGCCCATACCCGGTTCTGATTCCACATCAATATCGCCATCCATCATATTGATCAGTTTTTCACAAATAGCCAGTCCCAGTCCGGTTCCCTGGAAATTACGTTGTACTCCGGTGCCCACCTGAAAGAACGGGTCAAACAAACGCAGTACATCGCGGGCGGGTATCCCTACCCCCGTATCACGTACCCTGAATGCCAGGTACCCCTGTTGCTGATAGACATGAAGTACGATAACCCCGGTATGGGTAAACTTAATCGCATTACTGAGCAGATTAGAGACAACCTGCTGCAGGCGCATGGCATCGCCAAACAGGGCGGTCGGAATATCATGTTCGATCAGGCAATACAGGGTCAGGCGTTTTTTTACCACCAGGGACAGGTAGTTAGAGATAATATGTCCCATCATCTCATGGGGGGAGAATGTCCCTGGTTCAATTTTTAACTGTTCAGATTCAATCTTGGAAAAATCAAGAATATCGTTAATGATCTTCAATAAAAGATCTGATGAGTTCGTCATCGCACTGACCAGTGCGTCTGAATTTTTCGGCAGTTCGCGGGTTTTCAGTAAATCCAGATTACCGATAATACCGTACAGAGGCGTACGCAGTTCATGGCTGACGGTAGCAAGGAACATAGATTTTGACTGGCTGGCCTGTTCCGCTGAGTCGGCCATTTCCTGCAGAGACTGCTCCATTTTTATCCTGGCACTGACATCCACCAGTACGCAGATAGCGACATCTTCATTACGGTAACGGCTATGGACAAAACTGATTTGCAGGTTAGTGTTAGAGCCGGTCAGCACATCCACAAAATTCACCTGCTGTCCGCCTATAATTTCTGTCAGCCGCAGTTTATCTTCGGCCGTCAGCAGCGTCAGATAGTCATGTGCCAGTTCGTTACTCAGAATATTACTGCCATCACTGGTCCGCAGGATACAGATGCCGACCGGTGCAGAGGCTACAATCTTCCGGTTAAACTGCTCATGTTCCTCCAGACGCAGTGCATTATCTTCTGCTGGCAGTAACATCCGCCGTTCAAAGATGATCGTCAGTGCAATAAGAATTAATGCGCTGAAAATGTTCAGCAGAATGGCATTGATGATCATCAGTTTCATCTGATTAAACAGCAAACCGGTCGGCAGAGAATAGATAATACTGAAAGGGCTCGGTGACAGTGACTGCTTCAGTATTAACTGGCTATAGCCATTAATATAGCCAAACCACTCCCGGCTGTCGGGCAGCGATTCGAAACTATGGCTGCTGATACTGCTGTCCGTGGATAACACCAGCTGATCATCATCATTAACAATCGACGTAGCCACCGGGGTACTGCCCGGGGTAACCAGCTCATCCAGCCGTAAGTTTTGTTCAAAGCTCAGCAAAGCGACCTGCTGATTGCCCGTATACACCGGCATCATCATATAAAATGCCCCGACGCCCGGCTGATTCCCCGCCGTGATCCAGTAGACAGGGTTACGTTGTTCTGCCGCAGAGCTGTTATTAAATCTCAGCACATTTTCCTGCAGGGAATTCATGCCGGAGTCACTGCTGACTTCGCTGGTTGTAAAGGAAAACGTCGCCAGACAATTACTGCCATTATGCAGCAGAAAAATCCGGCTCATTTCATAAGATGAGACATACTGGCTTTCCCAGTAATGCAAAAAACCGCCCAGCGTGGATAACGTAGTCCGCCAGCCTGTATCGACGCTGCTGCAATCATCGTCACTGAACAACGGTGAAAACTGAGGCGAGTAATTTTTGCTGCTGCTCAGGGTAAAAGAGTTATCATCGGGGCTATTATTTAACTGCCCTTCGGTAATGTATTTCAGTTCCCGCATCGCTTCATTGGAATGGGCGATATACCAGCCGGCCAGACTGTAGTTGCCGGAAAGCTGTTCCCTGATATCCGATTCCTTTTCATGTAACACATTCAGCAGGTAAAACGCGCTCAGTAACCCACCCAGCAGCCAGAGCAAGAGTGCCAGTATGCGAAACAGATAACGAGAAACCCGTAGCGTGGTACGAAAAGAGACAAGATATTTCACTGGAAACTCACTGCAGTAAGTCGGAACGAACAAAACGATGAATGGGGTAACCGGCTCATCAGTACAAAGTGACAGCAACCGCTGACGGGCTTAAGACTATCACATACATTTTAATTTTACAGAGATGCCACCCCGAAAGCACCGGCAGACAGACATAAAAAAGAGGCACCACAGGGATGCCTCTTTTGCTATCTGCTGAACGCAGGGAAATTATTCGTCGTCAGACTCTGTATCATCATCTGTTTCAGGTTCCTGAAGCAGATCATCATCGCCTTCGGCCACCGAACCATCAATTGCATCCAGCTCTTCTTCAGCAACCGGTTCAGCAACACGCTGCAAACCGACAACATTTTCATCGTCAGCCGTACGGATCAGGATTACGCCCTGGGTGTTACGACCCACAACACTGACTTCGGAGACACGGGTTCTCACCAGGGTGCCGGCATCGGTGATCATCATAATCTGGTCACTGTCATCAACCTGTACCGCACCGATCACCGGACCATTACGCTCCGTCACTTTGATGGAGATCACCCCCTGGGTGGCACGGGATTTGGTCGGGTACTGCTGGTTAGCGGTACGTTTACCATAACCATTACGGGTAACCGTCAGAATAGCCCCGTCTTCACGAGGAATAATCAGTGAAACCACCCGATCATTTTCTGCCAGTTTGATTCCGCGGACCCCGGAAGCAGTACGCCCCATCGCCCGCACGGCCTGTTCGGAGAAACGGACCACTTTACCGGCAGCAGAGAACAGCATTGCTTCATCATTACCGTCGGTCAAAGCCACACCGATAAGCTCATCGTCATCACGCAGATTAACCGCAATGATCCCGGCACTGCGCGGGCGGCTGAATTCGGTCAGTGCCGTTTTCTTCACTGTCCCGCTGGCGGTTGCCATAAAGATATTCAGGCCTTCAGCATACTCACGTACCGGCAGGATCGCGGTAATACGCTCGTTGGCTTCCAGTGGCAGCAGGTTAACAATCGGACGTCCGCGGGCGCCACGGCTGGCTTCCGGTAACTGATACACTTTCATCCAGTACAGACGGCCACGGCTGGAGAAGCACAGGATGGTATCATGGGTATTCGCCACCAGCAGGCGATCGATAAAGTCTTCTTCTTTGATCCTGGCAGCGGATTTACCTTTACCACCACGGCGTTGTGCTTCGTAGTCTGTCAGGGGCTGATATTTTACATATCCCTGGTGCGACAGAGTAACGACCACATCTTCCTGGCTGATCAAATCTTCGATGTTAATATCAGCCGAATTGGCAGTGATTTCCGTGCGGCGTGCGTCACCAAACTGCTCACGGACCGCAACCAGTTCTTCACGGATCACATCCATCAGACGATTAGCATCTTCCAGGATAAAGATCAGCCCGGCAATTTCACTCAGTAACTGCTTGTACTCATCCAGCAGTTTTTCATGTTCCATACCGGTCAGTTTTTGCAGACGCAGGTCGAGGATCGCCTGAGCCTGTTGTTCTGTCAGGTAATACTCACCGTCACGGATACCATACTCCGGTTCCAGCCATTCCGGACGCGCTGCATCATCGCCGGCTTTTTCCAGCATAACGGCAACGTTACCCAGCGCCCAGCCCTGAGCAACCAGTGCAGCCTTCGCTTCTGCCGGAGAAGGTGCGCGGCGGATCATCTCGATCACCGGATCAATGTTCGCCAGAGCAATCGCCAGCCCTTCAAGAATATGAGCACGGTCACGCGCTTTACGCAGTTCATAAATGGTACGACGGGTAACCACTTCACGGCGGTGACGGACAAACGCTTCCAGAATATCTTTCAGTGGCATAATTTTTGGCTGGCCCTGATGCAGTGCCACCATATTAATACCGAAAGACGTCTGTAACTGGGTCAGAGAATAGAGGTTATTAAGCACCACTTCACCGACCGCATCACGTTTCACTTCAATGACAATACGCATACCGTCTTTATCAGACTCGTCACGCAACGCACTGATGCCCTCAATACGCTTCTCTTTGACCAGCTCCGCGATTTTTTCGATCAGCCGGGCTTTGTTCACCTGATAAGGTATTTCGTGGACGATAATTGTTTCACGTCCGGTTTTAGGGTCTGTTTCCACTTCACCACGGCCGCGAATATAAATTTTCCCGCGTCCGGTACGGTATGCTTCTTCGATGCCACGACGACCATTAATGATCGCTGCCGTCGGGAAGTCCGGTCCGGGGATGTGCTCCATCAGACCTTCAACGGTAATATCGCCATCGTCGATTAATGCCAGACAACCGTTAATCACTTCATTCAGGTTGTGCGGAGGTATATTGGTCGCCATGCCGACGGCAATACCTGACGAACCATTGACCAGCAGGTTAGGGATCTTTGTCGGCATGACTTCAGGAATTTGTTCTGTGCCATCATAGTTAGGCACAAAATCAACCGTTTCTTTGTCCAGGTCTGCCAGCAATTCATGGGCGATTTTTGCCATACGGATTTCCGTATAACGCATCGCCGCGGCGGAGTCACCGTCAATAGAACCAAAGTTACCCTGCCCGTCTACCAGCATATAACGTAATGAAAACGGCTGTGCCATACGGACAATCGTTTCATAGACTGCGGAGTCACCGTGCGGGTGATATTTACCGATCACATCCCCGACAACACGGGCAGATTTTTTGTAGGCTTTGTTCCAGTCATTACCTAACTCGCTCATGGCAAACAATACACGACGGTGTACTGGTTTCAGGCCATCACGCACATCAGGTAACGCACGGCCAACGATGACCGACATGGCATAATCGAGATAAGAATTTTTTAATTCTTCCTCGATATTAACCGGTGTGATTTCTCTTGCTAAGTCGCTCATGGAGCCGATATCCCTCTAGATATTGCCGACTATTCAGGCGGCGAATCATATCACAGTACCACCCTGCGGTGCACGTCAGCATCAGATTAGTTATGCAGATCCACAGACTAAGGGTGCCGCTGGCCGATTAAGTGTTTATACTCGGTAAAATTTTTTCAGGAGTCGTAATCCATGAATATGCCTGCACAGGAAAATCAGTCAAACCAGAACGTTGACCATCAGGAGATTGCCAAATTTGAAGCAGTCGCCTCCCGCTGGTGGGATTTGGAAGGCGAATTCAAACCTCTGCACCGTATTAACCCGTTGCGTCTCGGTTATATCAGCCAGAACAGCCACGGGTTATTTGGCAAAAAAGTCCTGGATGTCGGTTGTGGCGGCGGGATCCTTGCCGAGAGTATGGCCCGCGAAGGGGCTGAGGTGACCGGTCTGGATATGGGAGCAGAACCTTTACAAGTTGCCCGGCTGCATGCCCTGGAAAGTGGCGTCAGCGTCGATTATGTGCAGCGTACGGTCGAAGAACATGCCAGCGAATTTGCAGGACAATACGATGTTGTTACCTGTATGGAAATGCTGGAACATGTGCCAGACCCGCGTTCGGTGGTCCATGCCTGCGCCAGACTGGTGAAACCCGGCGGGCAGGTATTTTTCTCGACCATCAACCGCAACCCTAAAGCCTGGCTGATGGCGGTATTCGGTGCAGAGTATCTGTTACGTATGGTACCGCGCGGCACCCACGATATTAAAAAGTTTATCCGTCCTGCGGAGCTGCTGAACTGGGTAGATGAAACTCCGTTACGCGAAGAAGGCATGATCGGCCTGCACTATAATCCGCTGACCAGCCATTTCCGCCTCGGTCATGGTGTCGACGTCAACTATATGGTACATACCAGCTGCCCGGAAAAATCCTAACTCCGGCATTTTATGCTTAAAAAGTTTCCGGCAGAAGAACAAAACCAACCTGCCGGAAAATAAAGCAGTCTCTGTCTCCTGAACCATTTCGTTTGTCAGTGTAAATGCCTTCCCCGGTTCTCCCTGAATGAAAAATCGGCTACCGATCATAAAAAGAATTTTTTTCTTCCAAATGTTGACATCAGATGGTGCCTTTAATCATGCGGGCTACGAAAAAAAACAAAAATTACAAGTCAAATTACGCCCTATTTTTGCACTTGTTAACTCCGCGGAAGTCACTAAAATACAGCCTATCTTGTTATATATTTTATCGACACCCCCTACATGTAGTGGTTATCCACAGTTTTATTCACAATGAGAATACTGTGCATAACTACACGAAATATATAACTCACTGATACTAATGCATAGATAGGTAAACGCGACATGAACCAAAGTCTGCTCGTTACGAAACGCGATGGAAGCCAGGAACGAATCAATCTCGATAAAATACACCGGGTACTCGACTGGGCAGCGGAAGGTCTTCACAATGTCTCGGTCTCACAGGTAGAGCTGCGCTCGCACATTCAGTTTTATGACGGCATCAGAACCTCCGATATTCATGAAACCATTATCAAAGCAGCCGCGGACCTGATTTCCCGCGAAGCGCCTGATTACCAATACCTGGCAGCCCGACTGGCTATTTTCCACCTGCGTAAAAAAGCGTACGGACAGTTTGAACCACCGGCACTGTTTGACCATGTCACGTCAATGGTTGAACGCGGTAAGTACGATCCACACCTGCTGGAAGACTACACCGCAGAAGAGTTTGCTCAGATGGACAGCTTTATCGACCACTGGCGCGACATGACCTTCTCTTATGCTGCGGTCAAACAGCTGGAAGGTAAATACCTGGTTCAGAACCGTGTCAGCGGTGATATTTACGAGAGTGCACAGTTCCTGTACATCCTGGTTGCGGCTTGCCTGTTCTCTGCCTATCCGCGTGACACCCGTCTCGACTACATCAGACGTTTTTATGACGCGGTATCGACCTTTAAGATCTCGTTACCTACGCCGATCATGGCCGGTGTGCGTACCCCGACCCGCCAGTTCAGCTCCTGTGTATTAATTGAATGCGGCGACAGTCTTGATTCCATTAATGCTACTTCCAGTGCGATTGTGAAATATGTCTCACAGCGCGCCGGTATTGGTATTAACGCTGGCCGTATCCGTGCGCTGGGCAGCCCGATCCGTGGCGGCGAAGCCTTCCATACGGGATGTATTCCTTTTTACAAGCATTTCCAGACTGCGGTTAAGTCCTGTTCTCAGGGTGGCGTTCGCGGCGGCGCAGCGACCCTGTTTTATCCATTATGGCACCTGGAAGTCGAAAGCCTGCTGGTGTTAAAAAATAACCGCGGTGTCGAAGGTAACCGCGTCCGTCATATGGATTATGGCGTACAGCTCAACAAGCTGATGTACCAGCGTTTACTGAAAGGGGAAGATATCACCCTGTTCAGCCCGTCTGATGTGCCGGGTCTGTACGATGCCTTCTTTGCCGACCAGAATGAATTCGAACGTCTGTACGTAAAATACGAGCAGGACAGCACCATCCGTAAACAGCGGATTAAAGCGGTAGAACTGTTCTCCCTGATGATGCAGGAACGTGCGTCTACCGGACGTATTTATATTCAGAACGTTGATCACTGTAATACCCATAGCCCGTTTGATCCGGCCATTGCTCCGGTCCGTCAGTCGAACCTGTGCCTGGAAATTGCGCTGCCAACCCGGCCGCTGAATGACGTAAATGACGAAAATGGCGAGATTGCCCTTTGTACGCTGTCTGCCTTCAACCTGGGTGCCATTAACAGCCTGGATGAACTCGAAGAACTGGCAATCCTGGCAGTACGTGCGCTGGATGCCCTGCTGGACTACCAGGACTACCCGATCCCCGCAGCACAACGCGGGGCCATGGGACGCCGTACCCTGGGGATAGGTGTGATCAACTTTGCTTACTACCTGGCGAAACACGGTAAACGTTATTCCGATGGCAGTGCAAATAACCTGACGCATAAAACCTTTGAAGCGATTCAGTACTACCTGCTGAAAGCCTCAAATGAACTGGCTAAAGAACAGGGTGCGTGCCCGTGGTTTAATGAAACCACCTATGCCGCCGGAGTACTGCCGATCGACACTTATAAGGCTGACCTGAATGCGATCTGTGATGAGCCTCTGCATCTGGACTGGGAGTCCCTGCGCGAGTCGATCAAAACTCACGGTCTGCGTAACTCAACCCTGTCCGCGCTGATGCCGTCAGAAACCTCTTCGCAGATTTCTAACGCCACGAATGGTATTGAACCTCCGCGCGGTCATGTCAGTATTAAAGCGTCGAAAGACGGTATTCTGCGCCAGGTCGTACCGGACTATGAAACCCTGAAAGACAACTATGAACTGCTGTGGGAAATGCCATCTAATGACGGATATCTGCAGCTGGTCGGTGTGATGCAGAAATTTGTCGATCAGTCGATTTCTGCCAATACCAACTACGACCCTTCCCGTTTCGCTAACGGCAAGGTGCCGATGAAGCAGTTACTGAAAGATCTGCTGACCGCCTATAAATTTGGTGTAAAAACGCTTTACTACCAGAACACCCGTGACGGTGCCGAAGATGCTCAGGATGACCTGGCCCCGGCGGACGACGGCTGTGAAGGCGGCGCCTGCAAGATTTAACCCTTTCCGTCAGGAGCCGCCGCGGCGGCCCCTGACTTTAGCTTTTTAACCGCTGAAACGTCAGCCAGTATTTATCGGATGTTTCCTGATGGCCTACACTACATTCTCGCAAAACAAAAACGATCAGTTAAAAGAACCGATGTTCTTCGGACAGTCCGTCAACGTTGCCCGTTACGACCAGCAAAAATATGATATTTTTGAAAAGCTGATCGAAAAACAGCTCTCTTTTTTCTGGCGTCCGGAAGAAGTTGATGTTGCCCGTGACAGAATTGACTATCAGTCACTGCCTGAACACGAAAAACATATCTTTATCAGCAACCTGAAATATCAGACTCTGCTGGACTCTATCCAGGGCCGCAGTCCTAACGTTGCGTTGCTGCCGTTAGTCTCCATCCCTGAACTGGAAACCTGGATTGAAACCTGGGCATTTTCCGAAACGATCCACTCACGTTCTTACACCCATATTATCCGTAACATTGTCACAGACCCGGCACTGGTGTTTGATGATATCGTGACTAATGAACAAATCCTTAAGCGTGCTGAAGATATTACCGGCTATTATGACGATTTAATCGAAATGAGCAGCTACTGGCACTTACTGGGAGAAGGTACTCACCAGGTCGCCGGTAAAGAGGTCGTTGTCAGCCTGCGTAACCTGAAGAAACAGCTTTATCTGTGTCTGATGAGCGTAAATGCGCTCGAAGCTATCCGTTTTTATGTCAGCTTCGCCTGCTCTTTTGCTTTCGCCGAACGGGAACTGATGGAAGGTAATGCTAAAATTATCCGCCTGATTGCCCGCGATGAAGCCCTGCACCTGACAGGTACCCAGCATATGCTGAACCTGATGCGCAGCGGGGAAGATGACCCGGAAATGAAAGAGATCGCCGCGGAATGTCAGCAACAGTGTTATGAGCTGTTCAAAAAAGCCGCCATTCAGGAAAAAGAATGGGCAGAATATCTGTTCCGTGACGGTTCAATGATTGGTCTGAACAAAGATATCCTGTGCCAGTATATTGAATATATTACCAATATCCGTATGCAGGCTGTCGGGCTGGATCTGCCATTCCAGACCCGCTCCAACCCGATCCCATGGATTAACTCCTGGCTGGTATCAGATAACGTTCAGGTCGCTCCGCAGGAAGTGGAAGTCAGTTCTTATTTAGTCGGCCAAATCGACTCAGAAGTCGGTGCTGATGATTTTAACGACTTCCAGCTGTAACCATGCCGGATAAACCAGAGGTCATTACGCTCAGCCGTTCGGGGCGGCAGCTCGAATGTGCTAAGAATACCTACCCTGATTTGCTCACTGCCCTTGAGGCCCATCAGCTTCCGGTCGAGTATCAGTGTCGCGAAGGTTACTGTGGTTCCTGCAGGGTCAGACTGCGTAAGGGCCAGGTGTGCTACCGCAGTAAACCTCTGGCATTTGTCGGACAGGGTGAAATACTGCCCTGCTGCTGCCGTCCGGTCGGTGATATAGAGCTGGATCTGTAACCCGCGACGCTCCACAGCCAGTGACGCAGGCAAAGCTGCGAAGAAAATAGTCAGCAAAGACTCAGAGGCCCGCCGCACACGGCAGGCCTCTTTCAGCACAATCGCCCGCCGGCCTGCCCGGAAAATATCGTCACCGGTTCAGTACCTCAGTCACTTCCAGCCAGCTATAGCTTCCATGACTGTTTTTCCCCTGTAACCAGCGCAACAGCATATGCATGGCAACGGTACTGATCAGCTCCTGCCGGGCGGCCTGCGAATGACGCAGGGTAGTAAATGTCAGGGCCTGCGCCCGTATTTCCTGTGGTGTCACCAGACAGATGCCTAATGACTGGTCACTGAGTTCACTCACCCCGAGTGCCAGCGGCACCTGTTGAGACTCAGCCAGCAGTTGCAGCCGGTCTGCCAGCTGTCCTAAGCTTTCCCGGCCTGGCCGCGGAAGATCGCCGCCGCTGAGGGGAACATCCGCCGCCGCCAGCGACCAGTGCAGTAATCCGGCCGTAAAAACCTCACTTACAGCCAGCCGCAGATCACGACCCATAAGCTCACGGGCCAGTAATGCCGGCAACCCTTCAGTTCCTTCAAACAGCGTCCAGTCAGCCAGTTTCTGCCGGATAAGCTGCCAGCAGCTCTCCATCTGCTGACGTTCACTGGCGGGCCCCGTCAGCTTAATTTCGACAATCGGCATCGCGGCACGGTAGCCCAGGCTGACGCCCTCGGGCAACGGCAGGTGGTCAAACTCTTCGGCCAGTTCACTCTCTCCGCGACCGAACGTTGTCAGCCGCAGACAAACCGGGGCGGCAGGCAGGCTGTACTGCGCCGCCAGACGCGGCAGAATCTGCTCATTCACCATCACCTTAAACTCAGCAGGAACCCCCGGAGTAAAAAAAATACGACATTTATTCAGTGTTACTGCAAAACCACAGGCGGTACCGACCCGGTTATCAATAACCTCTGCATGACGGGGAATTTCTGCCTGTTTACGGTTAGACGCCGCCATCGGCCTGCCCCGTTGACGAAAAAAGGCTTCTATCTGTTGCAGCCACTGCTGATTCAGTTCAAGTTCAACCCCGCAGGCCATGGCTGCCGCCAGCGCACTTAAATCATCACTGGTCGGTCCCAGCCCGCCATTAACAATCAGAATATCCGCATACTGACTGCGCTGTTGCAATTCTTCCACCAGCGGCCCCAGTTGATCACCGACGGTCGAACGGTGGGTCATCACCAGTCCGTGCGTAAATAACCGGTCAGCCAGCCAGGCGGCATTGGTATCAATAATCTGTCCGTACAGTACTTCATCACCGGTCGACAACATTTCAATATTCAACGTGCAACTCCTGCGCATACAGCGGAAACAGGCCCGGACAGCCAGACACACTGACCGGAAAAGTAAACATAAATTCAGTCAGTTATTAAAGTCCTCTCCGCACGCTATTACAAGAACGATATTCAGTGACTGCCTTTCCGCCGATAAAATAACTGCCGCAACCCTGCGGAAAATGCATCGTTTCTCTGATTATTCTGATAAATTTCTGATTAATGAATTTTACCCGTGGCGATCTGTCGTAGTGAATGAACAACGTTTACTGGCATAATCTGCTGTGACAGGGTTACCGCAGCCACCATACACCTGAACAACCAAGGATAACGTTTTCGGTATGAATCGCAGAATGTTTATGAAAGGCTCGCTGGCGGTTTCCGCCCTCGGGACAATGACAGGGTTATCTTCACTGCTGGCAAATTCAGCCTGGGCTGCCGACGGTATCGCCGACGGAAATGCCAGAAAATTCGATTTCGCAAAACTTAAGCAGCAGGCCGCCGCACTGGCAAAACAGCCCTGGGCCGGGGCGCCGGGGCCGCTGCCTGAAACACTGGCAAACCTGACGCCACAGGACTATAACGCCATTCAGTATGATGCTAATCATTCACTGTGGAACAACATCCCTGACCGTCAGCTGGATGTGCAGTTTTTCCACACCGGTATGGGGTTTAAGCGACGGATCAGAATGTTCTCGGTTGACCCTGATAACCGTGAGGCACGGGAAGTCCATTTCCGGCCTGAATTGTTCAACTACAACGATGCCCATGTCGATGTAAAACAGCTGGCAGGTAAAACAGATCTCGGTTTTGCCGGATTCCGTGTCTTCAAAAAACCGGAACTGGCCCGCCGTGATATCGTTGCATTCCTCGGTGCCAGTTATTTCCGTGCGGTAGATGATACCTATCAGTACGGTTTGTCGGCCCGTGGTGTGGCGATTAATACTTTTACCAGCCATGAAGAGTTTCCGGATTTCACAGCATTCTGGTTCGAAACACCGAAGCCGGAAGATACCCGTTTTGTGGTATACGCCCTGCTGGATGGTGCCAGCATCACTGGTGCGTTTAAATTCACTATCGACTGTGAAGAAAAACGGGTGGTCATGACGGTCGAAAACAGTTTGTATACCCGTAAAGCGATAGAGCAATTAGGTATTGCGCCGATGACCAGCATGTTCAGTTGCGGCACTAATGACCGCCGGATGTGCAACACCTATCATCCGCAAATCCATGATTCGGATCGCCTCTCTATGTGGACCGGTAACGGTGAATGGATTGCGCGGCCGCTGAATAATCCTCAGCGCCTGACATTTAACAGTTTTACCGATGAAAACCCACGTGGCTTCGGACTGTTGCAGCTGGATCATGATTTTAACGATTATCAGGATGTTATTGGCTGGTATGACAAACGTCCGAGTCTGTGGGTTGAGCCCATCGGTAAATGGGGAAAAGGCGCCATCAATCTGATGGAAATCCCCACGACCGGGGAAACGCTGGATAATATCGTCTGCTTCTGGAGGCCGGAGGCCGCGGTCGATGCAGGCAGCGAACTCAGCTTTGAGTATAAATTATACTGGAGCGGACTGCCGCCGGTCGAAAGCTCACTGGCCCGGGTCGGGGCCACCCGCACCGGTATCGGCGGATTTCCTGAAGGCTGGGCCCCCGGGGAACATTTTCCTGAGTCCTGGTGTCGCCGTTTCGCTATCGACTTTGTCGGCGGTGACCTGAAAACTGCCGCCCCTAAAGGTATTGAGCCGGTAATCACTGTTTCTTCCGGTACCTTTAAACAGGTTGAGATCCTGTATGTAGAGCCGCTGAACGCCTACCGGATCCTGTTTGACTGGTATCCGGACAGTGATTCGACCGATCCGGTCAATATGCGTCTGTTCCTCAGAAGTCAGGGACAGACCCTCAGTGAAACCTGGATGTATCAGTATGTGCCGCCGGCACCAGACCAGCGTAAATATGTAGATGACCGGCAGATGACAGCCGGATAACCTCAGGGCGGCGGAGCGCTGCTTCGCCGCTACAGAGTATCTCCCGCCTGAAGCAGCATACCGATATGGTCAATCCCGTCTTCCTGATAAACCTCAGTGCAGGCGGCAAAACCCTGTGCCCTGTAAAACGACTGCAGATGGGCCTGGGCCGATAACCGGATTGTCCGTCGGGGATAATACTTCTGACAACTTTCCAGTACTTTCTCCAGTAAATGGTGGCCCAGCTTTCGTCCGCGGGCATACGGCGCCACAATCACCCGGCCGATGCTCAGCGGTTGCCGGTTGTCTGCCGGTACCAGCACCCGGGCACAGGCTGCCAGCTTATCGCCGTCAAATCCCAGTAAGTGGCGGTTATCTCCCTGCACATCTTCCCCGTCAATATCCTGATAGGGGCAGCATTGTTCGACAATAAACACCTGATTACGCAGCGCCAGTAGCTGATAAAGCGTCGCGACTGTCAGTTCACTGTGGTGCAGATCTTTCCAGATAATTTCAGACATAACGTTTCCCATCATCCCGCGCTGCCGGTCTTCACCGGCAGTTCTGATTAACAGTAAAAAAAAGACCATGCGATGCATGGCCTTTGTGGTTATTCCCTGCGGCTAAACAAGTCACTCACATCAGCGGCTGTGCCAGTTTTACCAGCGAAATCAGCGGCTGCGGGAAAATACCCAGTAACATCACCAGTATCCCGGACACCAGAATCACTACCCCGCCGGCAGTATAGCCCCAGCCATCAGTAGTATCCCGGTGATGTAACCCCGGAGCGCTCAGGAACAGACTGACAGTAACCCGCAGGTAGTAATACAGCCCGATAGCACTCCCCGCAACAACGGCTCCCGCCAGCCACCATAACTGGCCGTGTATCGCCGATGCCAGCACATAGAATTTACCAATAAAGCCAAGGGTCGACGGGATCCCTGCCAGAGACAGCATCATTACTGCCATCACGGCAGACAATGCCGGCCGGTGCCAGAATAACCCGCGATAAGAATACAGAGAGTCCGTATCTGTCTCCTGACCGGCTGCTGACATCAGGCTGACGACCCCGAAAGCGCCAAGGCTGCTGAACAGATACCCTGCCAGATAAACGCCGGTGGTTTCCAGAGATAATTGCTGTGATCCTGCGGCAATTAAGGCCACCAGCAAATATCCCAGATGTGCAATCGAAGAATACCCCAGCAGGCGTTTAATATTGCTCTGAGCAATAGCCATCAGGTTACCGAACAGAATAGACGCAAAGGCAATGAATCCCAGTGCCGTCCGCATACCTTCACTATGGGTTAATGGCGTTTCAAGGAACAAACGCATTATCACCGCAAAGATAGCAATTTTACTGCCGGTCGCCAGGAACGCAGAGACCGGAGCAGGGGCGCCCTGATAAACATCCGGCGTCCAGAGATGGAAAGGCACCAGTGACAGTTTGAAACCAATACCGATAACGATCATCCCGAATCCGGTCAGCATCAGAGGTGAATTCAGACCAGCCGCCAGCAGGTGACTTCCCAGCCCGGAAAAAGTTAAATCACCACTGCCGGCATACACCAGCGCAATACCGAATAGCAGAAAGGACGAAGCCGCTGCCGACAGAATCGTATATTTCAGTGCCGCTTCCAGTGACCGTTTATGACGGAAGGCATACCCCACCAGCCCGAACAACGGCAGGGAGAGCAACTCCACTCCGATAAACATTGACGCCAGATGATCTGCACTGGCCAGTACTATCCCGCCCAGAACCGCGATGCTCAGCAGCAGATAGAACTCATCGCTATTATCCCGGAAAGATTTCAGCCATGGAAACGCAAAGGTACAGGTGGCTAAGCCCGCCATCAGTACCAATGCGCTGTAGAACACCGAATAACCGTCCACCCGTAACAGGGAGGTCACGTCCGTTGCTCCGTTATGGCCAACAAACCACAGAGATAACAACGCAAGGTTAAGACCAATGACTGTCAGTGTGGCGTTCACAACCGGGTTGCGTCGCCATGCAATGGACAGCATCACCACCACCACAGTTAATCCGGTGATTAACAGGGGGAGAAGCGCAATCAATTGTTCAGTAGTTATTGTCATGGCTAATCATGGCCTTGTTATTAAAGTTGAAGCGGTAAACCAGTGTTGAATATTACTCATGGCCGCACTTGAGGTATCGAGAATCGGTTGCGGATAAACCCCCAGCAGCACCAGCAATACCACCAGTACCAGAATCATCAGAAACTCACGGGCAGACATGCCCCGCAGCGGCGTCAGAGATTTGGGTGCACCGTAGTATGCCCGCTGCATCATGATTAATGAGTATACGGAAGCGAATACCAGACCAAAGGTGGCGATAATAATCACCACCGGCACTACCCGGAAACTGCCAGTCAGGATCATAAATTCACCGACAAAGTTACCGGTGCCCGGCATCCCGAGGTTAGCCGCCGCAAAAAACAACGACAGCCCCGGTAACCATTTAATTCTTGACCACAGTCCCCCCATCAGACGCATATCACGGGTATGTAACCGTTCATACAACTGACCACACAGAATAAACAGGGCTGCAGAAGATAACCCGTGAGCGATCATTTGTACCACGGCGCCCTGGAAAGCCAGCATACTGCCCGTATAAATCGCTATCAGCACAAACCCCATATGAGAAACAGAGCTGTAAGCAATCAGACGCTTAATATCCGTCTGGGCAAATGCCATCCAGGCACCGTAGAAAATCCCCAGTAAACCCAGCCCCATCGCGATGGGGGCAAATTCAGCTGATGCCTGAGGAAACAGCGGCAGACTGAAACGTAATAAGCCATAAGCGGCTGTTTTCAGCAGAATACCCGCCAGATCGACTGAGCCTGCTGTCGGGGCCTGGCTATGGGCATCCGGTAACCAGCCATGCAGCGGTACCACCGGCATTTTTACCGCAAATGCGATAAAGAAACCCAGCATCAGCAAATATTGCACAGGGTAAGACATCGGTGTGTTCAGTAGTTGTTCATAGCTGAACGTCAGCACTCCGGTTGCATCGAAATGTACGAACACTAAGCCAAGGATGGCAATCAGCATCACTAAACCCGACGCCTGGGTATAAATGAAAAATTTTGTGGCGGCTGAGATACGCGTTTTACCATCTGAGGCTTTATGTCCCCACAAAGCAATCAGGAAATACATCGGTACCAGCATCAGTTCCCAGAAGAAGAAGAACAGGAACATATCCATCGACAGGAAGACACCGACCACACCGCCCAGGATCCACATCAGATTCAGGTAAAAGAAACCCTGATATTTCTGAATTTCATTCCAGGAACAGAGCACTGCCATTGTCCCGAGTAACCCGGTCAGCACCACCATCAGCAGCGATAATCCGTCAATCGCCAGATGGAAACTGATACCCAGTGCCGGGATCCAGGGCACCGAAAATTCAGACTGCCACTGCGGGATACCCGCAGCCTGAGTTAATGAATACCCTCCCTGCGACCAGAGCAGCAGGGAAAGTGCCAGTGTTAACCCCATTGTTAACAGTGCTATCCAGCGTGGTGCTTTAACACCAAAACGTTCAGCCAGCCAGCAAAGGAAGCCGCCAACGAAGGGGATTATAATTAGCCAAGGTAGTAACACGGCGTTTGGTTCCCTTTTAGTGATCCGCGGGTGTCTGCGACCCGCGAAAATTTATCAAGCATGGAAGGAATGACATAATGTCCCTGCCAGCTCACCTCAAACCACCAGCATTAACGCCAGCACCACAACTGCACCGATGCCCATTGAAGCGACATACCAGCGCAGATAACCATTTTCGCTCACTACCAGACCTTTACTGGCCAGCCGCGAACCGCCTGCCAGCAAGCCAATCAGCGTATTTAACGGGTCCGATTTCAGTAACCAGGCAATGGCGCGATAAGGTCTGACAAATAACAGGTCATATAACCAGTCGAAACCCCAGGCAGCGAACCACCAGCGAGAGAGAATGCGTCCCGGTGCACTGGCTGCCACCGCTGACACCAGCCGGCGTTTACCCAGCCACAACAACCCGGCAATCACAAGACCGGCAACGGCAACAATCCCTGACGCGATTTCCAGGGCCATTTTCCCGCCATCAGCACCGTTACCCTGCGGCAGAACGTTAGCCAGCGGTGGTGTGATTAATGCGCCGACAAAAGTCGAAAGCACCAGTAATACCAGCAGCGGTAAACTGTGAGTGATCCCTTTTCCTGCATGAGCCTTAATTTTCTCTTCACCGTGGAACACAATAAAGATCATCCGGAAGGTGTACAGGGAGGTAAGGAAAGCCCCGGCCAGACCGGCTGCCAGTAAAGCATTGTGGCCGCTGCTCATTGCACCGTAGAGAATTTCATCTTTACTGTAGAAACCTGCGGTGATCACCGGTAACGCAGACAACGCGGCACCGCCTACCAGGAAACAGGCATAGACCAGCGGCAGGCTCTTACGTAATCCCCCCATCTTGAAAATGTTCTGTTCATGATGACAGGCAAGGATCACCGAACCGGAGGACAGGAACAACAGAGCCTTAAAGAACGCATGGGTCATCAGATGGAAAATGGCAGCATCCCAGGCCTGGACCCCCAGCGCCACGAACATATAACCAATCTGGCTCATGGTCGAATAGGCCAGTACCCGTTTGATATCGGTTTGTACCAGTGCCGCAAAGCCTGCCAGCACCAGGGTTATTGCGCCGATAATCCCCACCAGATGTAAAACGTCCGGTGTCAGCAGGAACAGGCCATGGGTGCGGGCAATCAGATAGACTCCGGCGGTGACCATAGTCGCCGCATGGATCAGTGCAGATACCGGCGTCGGTCCGGCCATTGCATCAGCCAGCCAGGTTTGTAACGGTAACTGGGCCGATTTCCCGACAGCCCCCCCCAGCAACATCAGGGTGGCGAATTGCAGCATATGATTATCCGCCGCAAAGTGCGCAGGTGCCAGTTCGACCATTTCACGGAAATTCAGCGTACCCAGCTCGTTGTAAAGAATAAACAACGCAATGGCGAGAAACACATCCCCGATACGGGTAATGATAAATGCTTTCATCGCGGCTTTGCCGTTATCCGGATTGGTATAATAGAAACCAATTAACAGATAAGAGCACAGCCCTACTCCTTCCCAGCCGAGGTACATCAGCATCAGGTTATCGGCAAGTACCAGCACCACCATACTGGCGATAAACAGGTTGGTATAAGCAAAAAACCGTGAATACCCTTCTTCACCGCGCATATACCATGAGGCAAACATATGGATCAGGAAACCCACACCGGTCACCACCGACAACATAGTCAGGGACAGGCCATCCAGCGTCAGGTTCACCTGAATATTAAATTGCCCGACCTGCATCCAGGTCCAGAGGGCCTGCTGATAGACAGCCTCGCCCCGGGCGAAGAAATCCATTCCGGCATACAGCGTAACCAGCGCAGCCAGCCCCACCGAGCCAATTCCCACGGTGGCGGAGACATTCTCCGACCAACGGCCACGGGAAAATGCCAGTAACAGAAAGCCGATCAGCGGCAATAAAATAGTTAAATAGAGAAGGTTCATCCGCGCATCTCGCTCACTGAATCAATATTCAGAGTCTGACGACGACGATGCAATTGCAGAAGTAAAGCCAGCCCGATACTGGCTTCTGCAGCCGCCAGACTGATCGCCAGAATATACATAACCTGACCATCCGCCTGCCCCCAGTAACTGCCGGCAACCACCAGTGCCAGTGCGGCCGCATTAATCATAATTTCCAGACCAATCAGCATAAACAGTAAATTACGGCGCAGCATCAGTGAGGTCAGCCCCATCACAAACAGAATTGCCGCAAGAATAAGTCCGTGTTGCAGAGGGATCATATCTGTTCCTCCTTGTTACCTTTGATTGTGTCGTCGGGCCGGTTACTGAGCACCTCACCCCGTCTGTCTTCACGGCCAATATGGTAAGCCACCACAACCCCCGCCAGCAGCAGCATCGACGCCAGTTCCACCGCCAGCACATAGGGGCCAAACAGGCTGATCCCTACGGCTTTAGCGCCCATCACCGTACCGTCGATCCCCTGATCGTTAATGCCGGAAATGGCATGAACCAGAGCAATCAGTAACAGTAATGAGATAGTCCCGGGTCCGAACCATAAACCCGGCTTCAGCCATTCACGTTCCTGTTGCTGCTGAACTTTGCCGAGATTCAGCATCATCACCACAAACACAAACAGCACCATAATTGCACCGGCATAGACGATAATTTCCAGTGCGCCGGCAAAATAGGCGCCGAGGGAGAAAAACACGCCTGCCACTGCCAGCAACGAAACAATCAGATACAGCAGGGCATGTACCGGGCTGGTGTGAGTAATCACCCTGAAGGTGGTTAACACCGCAATTGCCCCACAAAAATAAAATGCGAACTCCATTGCCGACTCCTTAGGGTAATAAGCCTTTAACGTCGATAGGTTTGGCTTCGTTTTCGGCAGAACCTTTATCCTTACCGTCGATAGCCATACCGGCCATACGGTAAAAATTATATTCCGGATATTTGCCGGGGCCTGAAATCAGCAGATCACCTTTTTCATACACCAAGTCCTGACGTTTAAATTCACCCAGTTCAAAATCAGGTGTCAGCTGAATCGCAGTAGTCGGGCAGGCTTCTTCACATAATCCGCAGAAAATACAACGCGAAAAATTGATGCGAAAAAACTCCGGATACCAGCGTCCGTCACTCATTTCCGCTTTTTGTAAAGAGATACACCCGACCGGACAGGCTACAGCACAGAGGTTACAGGCCACACAACGTTCCTGGCCGTCAGGGTCGCGGGTCAGCACAATCCGCCCGCGATAGCGCGGCGGCAGATAGACCGGCTCTTCCGGATACATCTGGGTTTCGCGCTTAGCAAAGGCGTGCATTCCGATCATCCAGATACTGCGCACCTGTGTCGCAAATCCCACCACAATATCTTTTAATGTCATGGTGTAGCTCCTTATTGCGCGTTGTACAGAATCACTGCTGCGGTAGCCAGCAGGTTCAACAGCGTCAACGGCAAACATACTTTCCAGCCGAACGACATCACCTGGTCATAACGCGGACGCGGCAGCGCAGCGCGGATCAGAATAAACATCATCATAAAAAATGCCGTTTTGAGGGCAAACCAGATAAATGGCGGTAACCAGGGACCTAACCAGCCGCCAAAGAACAGTGTGACAATCAGTGCCGATACTGTGGTAATAGCCACATATTCACCGACAAAGAACAGACCGAATTTCATCCCCGCATATTCAATGTGATAACCATCCGCCAGCTCCTGCTCAGCCTCTGGCTGGTCAAACGGATGACGGTGACAGACCGCAACGCCGGCAATACAGAAGGTCAAAAAGCCAAAGAATTGCGGAATGATATTCCACAGATGAGTCTGACTGACGATAATATCGGTCATATTGAACGAGCCCGCCTGCGCCACGACCCCCATCAGGGATAGCCCGAGGAAGACTTCATAACTGAGCGTCTGGGCCGAAGCACGCATCGCCCCCAGCAGTGAGTATTTGTTATTACTCGACCAGCCAGCAAACAACACCGCATACACCGCCAGCCCTGCCATCATCAGGAAAAACAACAATCCGATATTCAGATCGCTGACCATCCAGTCCGGAGAGACCGGGACAATGGCAAACGCCAGCAGTAAGGCGACAAAGGCAATGACCGGTGCAAGGGTAAAAATAGCCCGATCAGTAAAAGGCGGAACCCAGTCCTCTTTAAAGAACATTTTGATCATATCTGCAGCCAGCTGCAGTGAGCCCCCCCAGCCGACACGGTTTGGCCCGTAACGGTTCTGGAATAACCCCAGCAGGCGGCGTTCGGCAAAACTCATCAAGGCGCCACAGGCCACAACCACCAGCAGGATAACTATTGCCTTCACTATTTGGATCAGTACCGCGATGACTTCAGGAGTAAACCAACTCATTGTGCTGCCTCCTGCAGTTTTTCAATAGTGGCACCGGACAGGAACAGAGGAACCCCCGGCATTCCCAGCGGCAAGCCTGCCTGACCGGCAGGTAACGTCGCTGAAAAACGGACCGGCAGGCGGAGGGTTTCACCGGCGCATTGCAGTTCCAGCCATGTGCCGCGGGTGATACCCAGCTTTTCCGCCTCCCCCTGATTCAGAACCACACAGGCTTCAGTCATACGTTCACGGAACACCGCCGAGCGCTGTGACAGCTCTTCACTGCCAAATAAGCGATACAGAGGGGCTACCTGCCATTGACCACGGATCACCGGGGCTGGCAGCGGCGGCATAAACCACTCCAGTTGTCCGGCAGAAGGTTCGATTAACCGGACCCCGGGGTCGCCATGACGTAAATGCCCGCCGACCTCATCCTGGAATTTATTCCACGCCTGAGGTGAATTCCAGCCGGGTGCCCAGGCGAACGGCACCTGAGAACGCGGTGCGGAAGGCTGGTTATTCCCTTCCATGGAGAAGGCGAACATCGTATCAATATCCTGCGGCTGCCGCGGTTCATGCACACTGATATTGGCGCGCATGGCCGTACGCCCGCTATAACGATGAGGTGAGCGGGCCAGTTTCTGCCCGCGGATACGAAAGGCTGCGTCCGGAGCGGCATCTTTAATCGCCGCCAGCTGAGGCTGTGCAGCAATCACTGAGTCAATAACATGATCCAGCTGTGACCAGTCAATTTTCCGGCTTTCCAGCGCCACATGCAGCGAATGCAGCCAGCGCCAGCTTTCGGTAATTTGTACCGAATTATCGTAGAATGCAGGGTCAAATACCTGGAAGAAACGTTGTGCACGCCCTTCCTGGCTGACAACGGTCCCGTCAGCTTCGGCAAAAGTTGCCGCAGGCAGTACGAAACTGGCTTTATCCAGGGTTCTGGTCTGCTGGTGATCCGCCACTATGACCTGCTGGCAACGTGCCAGCGCCGCATCCACCAGTGATGCCGGAGCATGGCGATAGAGGTCATTCTCAAGGACTACAACCGTATCAGCGTCCCCCTGGTGCAGCCTATCCAGTACCGGCTCAAGCGGCTGACCACCGAGCATCGCCAGCCCGAGGCTGTTAGCCTGAGGCAACAGGAGAGTGATACCCACATCTGATCCGCGGTTTTTCAGTGCTCTGGCCACATTGGCCGCGGCATCGATTATTGCCTGGCTGCCGGAGTGAGTGCCGGAAATAATCAGCGGTTTCTTCGCACCACTCAGTGCCTGCACAATCACATCCAGTTTGCCCTCCAGAGAGGCGTCCATCTCTCCGGCCGCCGGTGCCGAGCTGTCGATGGCATGGGCAATCGCAAAGCCAAGCCGGGCCTGATCTTCCACCGCTGCCCGATAGCTCCAGGCAGCAATATCATCCAGCCGGGTTTCCTCGGTATGGGTTAAAAATAGCGGATGTTTCGCATGCTGGCCGATATTGAGGATCGCCGCAATCTGCCAGTCAGCCACTTTCTGGGCCGCTGCCATTTCACGCGCTTTTCCTTTCAGGGCCTGACGTACGGATAAGGCTACCCGCGCCCCTACCTGGGTCAGGTCTTCTCCCAGTACCAGTACGGCATCATAAGATTCGATATCCCGTAAGGACGGCGTGTTGATACCGCCATCACGCAGCACCTGCAGAACCCGCATCACATTATTATGTTCACTGCTGGCCATTCCGGTCGAAAAGTTTTCTGCTCCGACCAGTTGCTGTAACGCAAAGTTACTTTCTATACTGGCGCGTCCGGAGCCGATACCAATGACCTTTTTCCCCTGACGTATTATATCGGCAGCCGCATTAATCACCTGTTCTGAACTCAGGGTAACCCAGTCACTGCCGTGCCGCTGGCGAGGATGACGGGGACGGTCATCACGGTTTACATACCCGTAGCCAAACCGGCCACGGTCACACAGGAAATAGTGGTTAACACTGCCGTTAAAACGGTTTTCGATACGTCGCAATTCACCATAACGCTCACCGGGGCTGATATTACAGCCGACGCTGCACTGCTGACAGATGCTGGGAGCGAACTGCATATCCCATTTACGGTTGTAGCGTTCGGAATGAGTTTTGTCGGTAAACACGCCGGTCGGGCAGACTTCTGTCAGGTTACCTGAAAATTCGCTTTCGAGGGTGCCATCCTGCGGCCGGCCAAAGTAGACATTGTCGTGGGCACCATAGACCCCGAGGTCGGTACCACCCGCATAATCTTTGTAATAACGGACGCAACGATAGCAGGCAATACAGCGGTTCATCTCATGAGAGATAAAAGGCCCGAGATCCTGGTTACGATGGGTGCGTTTGGTGAAACGATAACGCCGGAAACTGTGTCCGGTCATCACCGTCATGTCCT
Organism: Tatumella sp. JGM130; assembly: GCF_018257525.1. Taxonomy (NCBI): domain Bacteria; kingdom Pseudomonadati; phylum Pseudomonadota; class Gammaproteobacteria; order Enterobacterales; family Erwiniaceae; genus Tatumella; species Tatumella sp. JGM130. Next base: position 112,981 of record NZ_JAERJS010000004.1, read on the forward strand.
GCAGATGACAATTCCCCCCTTCTTCACAGACAGGACAATCATGGGGATGATTGGTCATCAGCCATTCAACCACACTTTCACGAAACTCTTTCGCTTCGGCATCTTCCACCGAAATAAAAGTGCCGTCAGAGGCCGGGGTCATACAGGACATCACCAGACGTCCACGGGTATCTTCGGCATTCTGGTATTGCTTTACCGCACACTGACGGCAGGCACCTACACTGCCCAGCGCCGGATGCCAGCAAAAATAAGGAATATCCAGCCCGAGAGAAAGACAAGCCTGTAACAGATTGTCAGCCCCGTTTACTTCATATTCTTTACCGTCTACATGAATAGTAGCCATAGTGAACATGCTTCCGTAAGGCTCGTGCCGGCACGAGCGTTAAACATAATACTTATAATTTATCGTGGTGAATCAGGCGCCAGGCTCCCCTGACCGCGGGGAGGCTACCTGACTTACCATCGTGATTTCAGCAGGTTAGGCTGAATACCCTTCACAGGACGGATATTGCCGAATACCTGGGGTGCAATACCCGCTTCAAACTCATCACGGAAATATTTAATCGCACTCTGCAATGGCTCTACGGCACCAGGCGCATGGGCGCAGAACGTTTTGCCCGGGCCTAGCTGGCGACAGAGTTGTTGCAGCGTTTCAATATCCCCCGGCTGCCCTTTTCCCTGTTCCAGAGCGCGAAGAATTTTGACACTCCACGGCAGGCCATCACGGCACGGGGTACACCAGCCACAGGACTCGCGGGCAAAAAACTCTTCAAGATTACGGACCAGGGAAACCATATTAATTTCATGATCAACCGCCATCGCCAGCGCGGTCCCCAAACGGCTGCCGGCTTTACCAATACTGGCAAACTCCATCGGTAAATCGAGATGCGCATCAGTCAGAAAGTCGGTGCCTGCACCGCCGGGTTGCCAGGCTTTAAACTGCAGCCCGTCACGCATTCCTCCGGCATAGTCCTCAAGAATTTCACGGGCAGTAATCCCGAAAGGCAGTTCCCAGACACCGGGGTTTTTCACCCGTCCGGAAAACCCCATCATTTTGGTCCCGGCATCATCACTGCCGGAAATCCCTTTGTACCAGTCCACCCCGTTGGCAATAATGGCCGGCACATTTGACAGGGTTTCAACATTATTCACACAGGTCGGTTTACCCCACACACCAGCGGATGCCGGGAACGGTGGTTTGGAGCGCGGGTTAGCCCGGCGGCCTTCCAGTGAGTTAATCAGAGCGGTTTCTTCACCACAGATATAGCGCCCGGCGCCCGTATGAACGATCAATTCAAAGTTAAAACCGGTCCCAAGGATATTTTTTCCCAGCAGGCCCGCCGCGGTCGCTTCATCTATTGCCCGTCGCAGGTGCGCGGCCGCTTCAATATACTCACCGCGCAGGAAGATATAGCCGCGGTAGGCTTTCAGAGCAAATGCCCCAATCAGCATCCCTTCCACCAGCTGGTGTGGCATCTGTTCCATTAGCAGGCGGTCTTTATAGGTGCCGGGCTCCATCTCATCCGCATTGCATAACAGATAACGGATATTCATGGATTCATCTTTAGGCATCAGGCTCCATTTCAGGCCGGTGGAGAAACCAGCCCCGCCACGGCCTTTCAGCCCGGAGTCCTTGATTTGTGCCACAATGTCATCCGGCGACAAACTCTGAAGTGCTTTTACAGCACCGGCATAGCCATTTTTACTGCGGTACTCTTCCAGCCACACGGGTTGCTTATCATCCCGCATCCGCCAGGTCAGAGGATGGGTTTCCGCAGTACGAATGATTGTTTTAACGGTCATTGATACTGCTCCAGTAAAGTGGCAATTGCTTCCGGTGTCAGATGGACATGCGTCTGCTCGTTGACCATCATGACCGGCCCCTTATCACAGTTTCCCAGACAACAGGTAGGTAACAGCGTGAAGCGCCCGTCGGCGGTGGTCTGTCCCGGTTTAATATTCAGGGTGTGTTCCAGTGCCGTCTGTATCCCCTGGTAGCCGGTAATATGACAGACCACGCTGTCACAGTAGCGGATCACATACCGGCCGACCGGCTGGCGATAAATCTGGCTGTAAAAGGTGGCGACCCCTTCGACATCACTGGCCGGAATACCGAGCACACCGGCAATCGCATCAATCGCCCCGTCGGGAACCCAGCCGCGATGTTTCTGGACAATTTTCAGAGCTTCTATCGACGCGGCGCGGGCATCTTCGTAATGATGCTTTTCGTGTTCAATGGCCTGATGTTCTTCTGCGCTCAGCACAAAAGTTTCTGCAGGGTCTATCGTTTTAACGGCTATTTGCTGGTTATTCATCATTAGCGGTCCACGTCAGACATAACAAAATCAATACTGCCAAGATAGACAATCAGGTCTGATACCAGGCTGCCACGGATCACCGAAGGGATCTGCTGTAAATGCGGAAAGCTCGGCGTTCTGACCCTGGTCCGGTAACTCATGGTGCTGCCATCACTTGTCAGGTAATAACTGTTGATACCTTTGGTCGCTTCAATCATCTGGAACGATTCATTAGCAGGCATCACAGGACCCCAGGAAACCTGCAGGAAGTGGGTAATCAGCGTTTCGATATGCTGCAATGTGCGCTCTTTCGGCGGTGGTGTTGTCAGAGGATGATCCGCTTTAAACGGACCCGCCGGCATATTTTTCAGACATTGTTCAAGAATACGCAGTGACTGCCACATCTCTTCCATCTTCAGCATCACGCGGCTGTAAGCATCGCTGACGCCCCCGCCGACCGGAATGTCAAACTCAAAGTTTTCATAACCGGAATACGGGCGCCATTTACGGACATCAAAATCCAGCCCGGTGGCACGTAATGCGGCCCCGGTAGTTCCCCAGGCCAGGGCTTCCTGCTGGTTATAGGCGGCGACTCCCCGCGAGCGGCCAACCAGCACACTATTACGCAATGCGGCTTTGTCATATTCTTTGAGCCGTTTTGGCATCCAGTCGAGAAAGTCACGCAGTAACCGTTCCCAGCCGTTAGGAAGATCATGAGCAACGCCACCAATACGGAACCAGGCAGGATGCATCCGGAATCCGGTGATCGCTTCCACCACATCATAAATTTTTTGCCGGTCAGTGAAGGCAAAGAATACCGGGGTCATCGCCCCCACATCCTGAATAAACGTCGAGATATAAAGCAGATGGCTGTTGATACGGAACAGCTCAGAAAGCATCACACGGATCACATTGACCCGATCGGGAACAGTGATCCCCGCCAGCTTTTCGACAGCCAGTACATAAGGCATTTCATTAACACAGCCGCCGAGATACTCAATCCGGTCCGTGTAGGGAATATAGCTATGCCATGACTGGCGCTCTGCCATTTTTTCAGCACCACGATGGTGGTAACCAATGTCCGGCACACAATCGACAATTTCTTCACCATCCAGCTGCAGAATGATCCGGAAGGCACCATGGGCTGACGGATGGTTAGGGCCGAGGTTGAGGAACATAAAATCTTCACTGGCCGTACCGCGCTTCATGCCCCAGGCATCGGGATTAAATGTCAGAGCCTCCATTTCCAAATCTTCTTTCGCTTTGGTCAGGGAAAAAGGATCAAACTCCGTGGCACGGGCCGGATAGTCTTTACGTAACGGATGACCACTCCAGGTATCAGGCATCATGATACGGGTCAGGTGCGGGTGTCCGCGGAACGTAATGCCAAACATTTCCCAGGTTTCCCGTTCATACCAGTTGGCATTGGGAAAAATTGTGGTCAGAGTCGGCAAATACAGATCGCTTTCCGCTAACGCTACCTTGATCACAATATCGCGGTTACGATCAATCGATAACAGATGATAGAAAACAGAAAAGTCAGCAGCAGGCAGCCCCTGACGGTGGGTACGCAGCCGTTCATCTGTTCCATGCAAATCGTAAAGCATGACATAGGGTTTAGGCAGTGCGCGTAAGAAGGTGATTACTTCCGGTAACTGTTCACGCGGAACCCAGACCACCGGATGCCCGGTACGGGTTGGCTGAACAGTAAAGGCCTCAGGGCCAAAACGATTACGCAGTTCACCGATAACAGGATCATCAAGATGATCTCTGGTTTGCCAGGCGGGCAGAACGGAGTCTTGCGTGTTCAAATCAGTCATACGATATTCACCATTCCGGCCTGTATTCAGGCAATTATAAGATGACGTCAGGATGGCGGCCGGCGGGATGATGGTTCAGATGACGCCGGGATACACTCATCCCTGAATAACCGGCTTAGATTTCATCCGGGGTGCGTAAAGTTGTCACAGCAATACGTTCGCCACGTTTTCGTTCACGCTCTGAAGGCATATTGGCCCGGTAGACCCCCTGATCCCCGACCACCCAGGAGAGTGGCCGGCGTTCTTTACCGATCGATTCCTGCAACAACAACAGGGCCTGCATATAGGCTTCAGGACGAGGCGGGCAGCCGGGGATGTACACATCCACCGGCAGGAACTTATCAACGCCCTGCACAACAGAATAGATATCGTACATACCGCCAGAGTTGGCACAGGCTCCCATTGAGATAACCCATTTTGGCTCGAGCATCTGGTCATAGAGACGCTGTATTACCGGGGCCATTTTGGTAAACGGTGTCCCGGCAATCACCATAAAATCAGCCTGACGGGGAGAGGCACGCATCACTTCGGCGCCAAAACGTGCTACATCATGGACAGCAGTAAAAGAAGTGGTCATTTCAACATAGCAGCAGGAAAGACCGAAATTATAAGGCCATAGAGAGTTTTTTCTGCCCCAGTTAACCATGTCATGCAGCGCATGCTCCAGCTTGCCCATATACACACTGCGGTGTACATGCTGTTCCAGCGGATCGCTCACAATCTCCTGTTTTTGCAGGGGATAACGATCATTATTCCCGCTGCCTTCAGGGTCTATGCGGGTCAGCGTATAGTCCATTCTAATGCCTCACTGTTACTGCTTTTGAGAAGGGATATCACTACGTCCGGAATCTGTGGTGACGCGACGACGGGCAGGTGCCCAGTCCAGCGCACCGATACGTGCCAGATACACCAGACCCGCCAGTAATACCAAAATAAAGATCGCCGCTTCGGCAAAGCCTATCCAGCCGCTTTCGCGCACAGAAACTGACCATGCGTAAAGAAACAGCGCTTCAACATCGAAAATGACGAAGAACATCGCCACCAGGTAGAATTTTGCAGACAAGCGCAGCTGGGTATTACCGACCGCGTCGATACCCGACTCGAAAGGTGTATTTTTGTATCTTGCTTTTGCCCTGCCCCCGAGTAACCAGCCCCCGGTTAACATGAAAGCACAGAGCCCGAAAGCAATAATGACAAATACAACGAAAGCCCAATGATGTGCGATTACTTCAGTGGTTGTTGACATACTCATGCTTACTCATCAAACGTAGATCCGGAAGCCAGCTGACGCTTAACGCCCGTCACCACAATCATTCAAAGGAAGGGTTAACCTTATAAAAATCTGCTGCACCTATGGTACCCACAGTATAATTATGGTTTATCTACCCTCTACAGTAACCTTTTGTCAACACTGACAATTATAATTAAAGACTAATTCACAAAACACACATATTATTAACAAACAGTGCGACTTCGTCCAGCTAAATCGCTTCAGTCATGGTTGCTCATAGGGCGAACTGTTTAATTTAGCAACGATGTCCTTATAGTCTGGCAGGTCTTTTTCAATTTACCCCGGAAAGGATGAATTATTTTTTGATCGAGAGCAGAATTCAGAGAAGGATGAATAAAAAACAGCCAGATTGCGGGTTTTTATTCAAGTTTTTGCGGGTGACGGCAATAAAAAACCCGCCACAGAGATGACGGGTTTTAATAATCAGTAACGCTAACGGCTGTTCCGCTAGTGATCTTCACTATTTCCCGGGATGACATCCGTCAGATCTTCATCCTCTTCTGGCAGAGTCTCGTTATCTTCAGATAACGGATGTGACGGATCAGCCAACGGCTGTAATACGGTAAAGACCGACCGCAACAGTTCGTTATCATTATCTTGCTGACGACACACCAGATACTGGGTATCCGGCAGAGCAGGCAGTCCTTCCGCATTGCCCAGCACTCTGACTTCCGGGCCGATCATTTCGGCCGGACGTGCTGTTGCTCCCAGGCCTGATTTTACCGCGACTTTCACCGCAGACAGAGAGGTCGCCACGTAGGAAATACGCCATGGCGTTCCATTACGATTAAGATTTTCGATGGCCATTTCACGATAAGGGTTAGACTCATCCTGTAAAACCAACGGCAAGGCTTCACCGTGCCGGAAAGCATAATCTGCGGCACAAAACCACAATGTCGGAGAAGTACGCAGTACCTGGCTGATAACGCCATCACCGGCTGAAGTGCTCAGCACGATATCAACCTCTTTTCTCTCCAGCAGCTCAAACACAGTGGCCGACGGGGTAATACGGATATCAATCGTCAGTTTCGGATATAACGTGGTAATACGGTTAAGCACATAAGGAAGCAAGGTCTCGGCCGTGTCCTCAGTCACACCGATAGTCAATACTCCCTGCACATTGCTGTACATCAGCGATGCACAGGCTTCATCGTTAAAACGTAAAATTTTACGGGCATAGCCAAGTAACTGAATACCGTGCTCTGTCAGTAATTTATTACGCCCGTGTCGTGCAAACAGTTCTTTTCCGACCAGTTGCTCAAGCCGCTGCATTTGCTGGCTGACAGCTGACTGAGTACGGCACACAGCCGCGGCGGCGGCGGCAAACGTATTCAGATCCGCTACTGCGACAAATGTTCTTAGCAGGTCGAGATCCAGATTCATAATTGGAGGATTAGTATTTGTCATATTTTTTAGTCACTTATAAGATTTTTATTACTTACTGCCCTGGTATTACTTCAAAACCTGCCTGCCGGCAGGATACAAATCGGGGTGAGTATTTCCAAAAAAGGGTCCATCGGCAATAAGCGCAGACAGAAAAGCGGCCCTGTTTCAGAAAGTTCTCATTAACACAATTATTTCTATGTTGCGTGAAAGAAGACATTTTCTCCGGAAATGTTTCACGCTTCTGCTGAATATTTATCCTGACCAGAAAATGGCAGGTCGTAAAATTTATTGCAGATTTTAATCGCATTAAATTTATTAATAATACTTAATCATTTTTAACCGGGAATTGGAATTTTTTTTATATAAAAGTACATAATTTTTGACCTGCTTCATATTCAGAGAGCGGTATTTACCACTGACATCATCCCGGCGAGAAAGATAACCGAAAATAGTTGAGCAAAAAACCCTATCCTGCTGTTTTTTATATGTAATATAACATCATCAATATAAATAAAATCAGGACAATCATTAAAATTTAACAGAATTATCTTAATTAACTATTGATTTGAAATGCTGTTTGCTAATTTTCTTATCTATACAATAAAAATGGAACCGATTACATAAATAAACAATTAATCTGTCCTTACTAATAATTTACAGTTTTATCTTTACCTTCGGTTAACTGTTCATCTTTTACACGGTAAATTTCAATCAGATAGCCTGAAAGCAACAACCAGAATAAAATTCTATGTTTATAGAGATTACTGGTTAATTAATCTGGTTTTATTATATTTTACATTATATGATAATATTAAAATTACTGATGAGCTGAACAAATCCCCAAAAGATGCCTTTACCCTTCTTTTAGCACCATCAGAAGAGTACATTTATAGTGTTGACTCACAGGGCAGACACATGGACTCTGCCATCCAAGGCGATTGTAATGACTTATAAAATTGAAAAATCTGCGAAGCTTGAGAACGTTTGTTACGACATACGCGGCCCGGTACTGAAAGAGGCTAAACGCCTTGAGGAAGAAGGTAATAAAGTACTCAAACTCAACATCGGCAATCCGGCACCGTTCGGGTTTGAAGCGCCGGATGAAATTCTGGTGGATGTGATTAAACATCTGCCGACCTCCCAGGGATACTGTGATTCAAAAGGACTCTACTCCGCCCGCAAAGCCATTATGCAGCACTATCAGAAACGGGGTATGCGTGATGTCACTGTTGAAGATATCTATATCGGTAACGGTGTTTCAGAGCTGATCGTGCAATCTATGCAGGCGTTACTGAACACCGGTGACGAAATGCTGGTACCGGCACCTGACTACCCGCTATGGACAGCGTCGGTCTCCTTATCCAGCGGTAAAGCGGTACATTATCTCTGTGACGAATCTGCTGGCTGGTTCCCTGACCTGGACGACATTCGGGCCAGGATCACTCCGCGGACCCGCGGGATTGTTATTATTAACCCGAATAACCCGACAGGTGCGGTGTACAGCAAAGAACTATTGCTGGAAATTGTGGCTATCGCCCGTGAACATAACCTGATTATCTTTGCCGACGAGATTTACGATAAAATTCTTTATGATGAAGCCCGGCACCAGTCTATTGCCGCTCTGGCTCCGGACTTACTGACTGTCACCTTTAACGGATTGTCCAAAACTTACCGTGTGGCCGGTTTCAGACAAGGCTGGATGGTGCTGAATGGCCCGAAAAAACATGCCAAAGGCTATATCGAAGGCCTTGAAATGCTGGCCTCTATGCGTCTGTGTGCCAACGTACCGGCGCAACATGCGATCCAGACCGCATTAGGGGGTTATCAGAGTATCAGCGAGTTTATTACTCCCGGCGGGCGTCTTTACCAGCAACGGGACCGTGCCTGGGAACTGATTAACGAAATTCCCGGTGTCAGCTGTGTAAAACCACAGGGCGCATTATATATGTTCCCGCGTATCGACCCGAAAAAATTCAATCTGCACGATGACCAGAAAATGGTACTGGATTTTCTGTTACAGGAAAAAGTCCTGCTGGTTCAGGGCAGCGCGTTTAACTGGCCATGGCCTGACCATGTCAGGATTGTCACACTGCCACGTGTTGATGACCTCGAAATGGCTATCGGTAAATTCGGCCGGTTCCTGGAACACTACCACCAGTAATCAGCGGCATCCGACCTGCCCGGATCAGCAGATTCCGGGCATTTTTATTCTCCTGAATTCCGTATTTCACCCGCTCCGGTTTCCCGCCTGTCATTATCCGCTGCTATTATTGATGCCACTCACGACGAGAACGGCAGGTAAGGAGTTTGTGTATGAAGTTACAAAGTACGTTTATGGCATGGATCACCCGCATGCCACTGATCAAACGCTGGGCATTAATGCATTGTTTTCAGGAAGAGAATGTCGCTGAGCATAGTCATCAGGTAGCTGTGATTGCCCATTTACTGACTGTCATCGGTAATACCCGTTATGGAAATACTCTCAATCCTGATCGTGCTGCAGTCATCGCCTTATATCATGAAGTCTCCGAAACCAAGCTTCAGGATATCAACTCCAAGACCAAGTACCATAACCCCCGTTTCACGGAGGCATTTAAACAGCTGGAAACTCTGGCCGAGCAGGAGTGTATTGAGACCTTACCCGAAGACTTGCGGGCAAGTTTCTCGGGGCTGATCATTCAGAATGATGTCGATCCGCAATACAAAGCTATCGTCAAAGCGGCAGATATTTTATCCGCTTATATCAAAGCATTAAACGAGTTACGCTTTCATAACGATGAGTTTCAGCATGTCAAAGAAGGACTGGAAGAACGTATCGGCCAACTACGCCATGAGATGCCGGAAGTGAACGATTTTATGGCAGTATTCTGTGCCAGCTGTACCACTACCCTCGATAAAATCTCGGAGCACTATCGCTAGCCGATACCCCGGATATCATTTTGTCCCGCAGGGTTATTGCCTGCGGGCAGAGAGGAACAGGGTATCAGTCAGAGTTCATCAAGAAAGGTTTTATCCAGCTGGTTAAAAGCCCGCTTAAGCACATCCGCCAGAGACTGGTACGTCGGAGAACCTTCCGGCATAGCCGTTGCCTGGCCCGCATGGGCCAGTTTTTCCCGTAACGAATGATACCACTGTAATAATGACGGCGGCAGAGGCTTAACCGAGCGTTTGCCCATCCACCATAATCCCTGCAACGGCAGACTGCAGGCAAATAGCGCGCTGGCTACCGCAGGACCTAATTGTGCATGTAACGCAATTTGCCAGCACAGGGTGAATATCGCCAGCGGTGGCATAAACCGGATACCAAACCGTATCGCCTTACCGATGCGGTGTTCAGGGAATACCGGCCTCAGACGCTTATCATCAGGCCAGGTTTTCATATAGTGCTGACCGCGTTGTAATATACCAAACCAGCTTACATTGCCTGAATTACTCATCACGGAACCTCAACTATATCAATAAAACATCAAAAAAATTTTAAAACAGTCACTAATCAGGTGAAATTTAACATCGCTTTAAATACCATAGGCTTTTTTACAGCAGATCATCCCCGGTGCCGCTCGCAAAAAATCATCGCTGCACATTCAAAAAAAAATGCAGAAATTACAGTTTTTTTTGAGTATGGACAATATTTTGCTCCGGCCGGGTATTTATTCTAACCCCGTCAGCATTCATGGGTTACATTAACGTCTGATGGCGCTGTTCATCGCCACTTTAAACAAATAGGTGCTTCCATGTCGAGTAAGTTAGTCCTGGTCCTCAACTGCGGCAGTTCTTCCCTGAAGTTTGCTATCATAAACCCTGAAAACGGTGATGAATATCTTTCCGGACTGGCTGAATGCTTTAATTTGCCGGAAGCACGGATAAAATGGACTCAGGAAAGCGGTAAACAGGAAGCATCTCTTGGCGCTTATGCAGCCCACAGTCAGGCACTTGATTTTATCGTCAGTAATATCCTTCGCCAGCAACCGCTGCTGTCAGAACAGATTGTTGCTATCGGGCACCGGGTAGTACATGGTGGTGAGCGCCTGACCCAGTCAGTGATTATTGATCAACACGTGATTGCAGAAATCCGTAATGCGTCCGGCTTTGCGCCATTGCATAATCCGGCACATCTGATTGGCATCGAAGAAGCATTAAAAAACTTCCCGCATCTGTCGGACAAAAATGTCGCGGTATTTGATACAGCATTCCACCAGACTATGCCCGAAGAAGCTTATCTTTATGCCCTGCCTTACCCGTTATATACCCAACATGGGATACGTCGCTATGGTGCCCATGGCACCAGTCACTATTATGTATCACGTGAAGCCGCAAAGATCCTGGAAATCCCGGCAGAGTCGCTGAATGTTATTACCTGCCACCTGGGGAACGGGGCTTCAGTGGCGGCAATCCGTAATGGTGAATGCGTTGATACGTCCATGGGGTTAACGCCGCTGGAAGGACTGGTCATGGGAACCCGTAGTGGTGATCTTGACCCGGCAATTATCTTCTTCCTGCATGATAATCTGGGGATGACAACCGACCAGATTAACCACATGCTGACCAAAGAATCCGGGCTGCTGGGGCTGACGGAAGCCACTAATGATTTCCGTTATGTGGAAGAAAATTACCTGACGGAAGACAATGCGCGCCGGGCAATGGATGTGTTCTGTCATCGTCTGGCAAAATATATCGCCTCCTACACTTCATTAATGGATGGCCGGTTAGATGCCGTCGTCTTTACCGGAGGAATTGGTGAAAATGCCGCCAGAGTGCGTGAACTGACCCTGAAAAGACTGGCATTACTGAATCTGGATGTTGATCATGACAGCAACCTTGCTGCCCGTTTCGGACAATCCGGATTTATCAATAAACCCGGCACCCGGCCGGTGCTGGTGATCCCGACAAATGAAGAACTGGTGATTGCCCGGGATGCCGCAAGGCTCACCGCCTGAATTTATTATCTCACCGTCAGCTCAGGCTGACGGTGTTGTTTTTAAGACCCGACAAAATGAAGAGAGGTCGATAGTGTCCCGCACAATTATGCTTATCCCCACCGGCACCAGTGTCGGTCTGACCAGTGTCGGTCTGACCAGTGTCAGCCTTGGCGTACTTCGCGCTATGGAACGTAAAGGGATGCGCCTCAGCATCTTTAAACCTATCGCACAGCCCCGTTCAAATAGCGATGCGGAAGACCATACCACCGCAATTATCCGCCATAATTCAACCATCCCTGCCGCCGAACCGTTCCGCATGTCTTACGTGGAAAACCTGCTGGGCTCAAACCAGCAGGATGTGCTGATGGAAGAGATTATCGCCCGCTATCATGAGAACGCCGGTGATGCAGAGGTGGTACTGGTGGAAGGGCTGGTTCCGACCCGCAAGCACGAATTTGCCAATGCACTGAATTACGAAATTGCCCGTACTCTGAATGCTGAGATTATTTTCGTCATGTCACCCGGTAACGATTCAGCTGCGCAATTTAAAGAACGGATTGAGATCGTTCAGGGCAGTTTCGGCGGGAAAAAAAATAAAAATATTTCAGGCATCATTATCAATAAGCTGAATGCACCGATCGATGATCAGGGCCGGACACGTCCTGATCTGTCAGAAATTTTCGAAGATTCAACCGAAGCCGGCGTTGCCAGCCTGGAAGGCGAACAGTTTCGTGAAATCAGTCCGTTGCCGGTCTTAGGCTGTATTCCCTGGAGTTTTGACCTGATAGCGACCCGGGCTATCGATATGTGCCGTCATCTGAATGCGCGGATCGTCAATCAGGGTGACATCCGCACCCGGCGGATAAAATCAGTGACCTTCTGTGCCCGCAGTCTTCCGCATATGCTGGAACTGTTCCGGCCGGGATCTCTGCTGGTCACCTCAGCTGACCGGCCGGACGTACTGGTATCAGCATGTCTGGCTGCGATGAACGGTGTGGAAATTGGTGCCATTCTGCTGACCGGGGGATATGATATTGACCCGCCGATCCTCGATCTCTGTTCGCGGGCGATGCAAACCGGTCTGCCTGTGTTTACGGTCAACACCAACACCTGGCAGACATCGCTCAACCTGCAAAGTTTTAACCTGGAAGTGCCGGTGGATGATACCCAGCGTATCGAAAAAATACAGGAATATGTGGCCAGCCATATCAGCAGTCACTGGGTTGATTCACTGGGCGAAACATCGGTACGAAACCGCCTGCTCTCACCTCCTGCCTTCCGTTATCAGTTAACTGAACTGGCTCGTCAGGCGGCTAAACGTATTGTGCTGCCTGAGGGGGATGAGCCCAGAACGGTGAAGGCTGCTGCCATCTGTGCTGCCAGGGGTATCGCGACCTGTGTGCTGCTCGGTAATCCGGATGAAATACACCGTGTCGCCGCAGCCCAGGGCGTCAGCCTCGGTCAGGGTATCGAAGTGATCGATCCGCTACAGGTACGGGAAAAATATGTGCCGAGGCTGGTTGAGTTGCGCAGGAATAAAGGGATGACCGAAATTGTCGCCCGCGAGCAACTGGAAGATAATGTGGTCCTCGGAACCCTGATGCTGGAACAGAACGAAGTCGACGGGCTGGTTTCGGGGGCTGTTCATACCACCGCTAACACTATCCGTCCGCCATTACAGCTGATTAAAACAGCGCCTAACAGTTCACTGGTATCATCGGTGTTCTTTATGTTGCTACCGGAACAGGTACTGGTTTACGGTGACTGTGCGATTAACCCGGACCCGACGGCAGAGCAACTGGCAGAAATTGCGATTCAGTCAGCAGACTCAGCCCGTGCCTTTGGTATTGATCCGAAAGTCGCCATGATCTCTTACTCCACCGGAAATTCCGGGGCCGGCAGTGATGTGGAAAAAGTCAGGGAAGCTACTCGTCTGGCCAGAGAAAAACGGCCTGATTTAATTATCGACGGTCCTTTGCAATATGATGCCGCCATTATGGAAGATGTGGCGAAGTCCAAAGCCCCGGATTCCGTGGTCGCAGGCCGGGCAACGGTGTTTGTCTTCCCGGACCTGAATACAGGTAACACCACCTATAAAGCAGTACAGCGCTCTGCAAATCTGATCTCTATCGGGCCGATGTTACAAGGCATGCGTAAACCGGTGAATGACCTGTCACGCGGAGCACTGGTCGACGATATTGTCTACACCATTGCGTTAACCGCGATTCAGTCAAAACAGGCTGAAAATAATCACTAATCTCCGGACACAGACAGGCGGGCATTGATGCCCGCCTGTCTGTTATTTATGCCGGCTAAATACCATAAAGATTATGGCTGCAGCTCGTTAGAAGCGCGACGGCCTTCGTTATTACGGCTCATCCATAAAGATAACGCCTTCAGAGAATCATCGGTGAATTCGTCACAACGAACGGTAATTTCTTCAGGTGTCATCCAGAAAATTTCAGCCACTTCTGTTTCCTGCATGGCAAAAGGCCCGCGGCAAACACAACTGAATAATGATCCCCAGACACGGCAATGCTCATCTTCAAAGTAGAATTTACCGTGTTCGGCAAAAGGAACCGCCGCAATTCCCAGTTCTTCTTCAGCCTCGCGGCGCGCTGATGCCAGCACATCTTCTCCGGACTGAACGACACCACCGGCAGTCGCATCCAGCTTACCTGGCATAAAGTCTTTAATTTCGGTCCGGCGCTGAACCAGTATCCGCCCCATTCCGTCATGCACCACGATATAGGTTGCCCGGTGACGGAGACACTCGGCACGCATTTGCACGCGACTGGTTGTTGTGACAACGTTATCGTCTTCACTCACGATATCAACCTGCTCAATACCGTTTTCAGAAATTTGCTCCACCATCCGTAACCCTTTTATCCAGCTGATACTCACTGTACTAATATTATCAGACAATTATTACAATGAACCAAAAGTCAGTATGAAATATTACTCTGTCACGGCACGCTGGCTGATTTTTCCGCAACCTCACCGGAAAAACCGCACGTTCAGCCCCCTTTGCCGGTTGCCAGATACCCCGCCTCAGCCCGCAGGCCAGGCGGGACAGGATTATTTTAATGCACCGGAAAGGAATTGTTGCAGGCGCGGGCTTTTCGGCTGACTGAATACCGTCTGCGGATCACCCTGCTCTTCGATTTTCCCCTGATGCAGGAAAATAACATGATTTGAAACGTGACGGGCAAACTCCATTTCGTGGGTAACGACCACCATGGTTTTTCCCTCTTCCGCCAGCTGCTGCATAATACGCAGTACCTCACCCACCAGCTCCGGGTCCAGTGCTGATGTGGGTTCATCAAACAGTAACACTTCCGGTTCCATCGCCAGGGCTCTGGCAATCGATACCCGCTGTTGCTGTCCTCCCGACAGATGTACCGGGTATTTGGCACGGGCCCGTTCATCAATACCCACTTTATCCAGGTATTTAATCGCCCGTGCACGGGCCTCCTGTTTACTGACCCCCAGTACCTGCACCGGGGCTTCCATCACATTATCCAGCACCGTCATATGGCTCCACAGATTAAAGTGCTGAAACACCATCGTCAGCCGGGTACGTAATTTGCGCAGCTGTTCTTTATCAGCCACTTTCAGTTGCCCGTCGTTATCCCGTACCAGATGGATATTTTCATTATTCAGGGAAATAGAGCCTTCACTGGGTTTTTCAAGAAAATTGATACAACGTAAAAAGGTACTCTTACCGGAACCGGAAGATCCGATAATACTAATCACATCACCAGCCGCAGCCTGTAATGAAACGCCTTTGAGAACCTCATGCTCGCCATAACGTTTGTGGAGTTCTGTCACACTTAATTTTATATCAGCCATAATTTTACTCTGCGAAATCAGGAGGTAACGTGGGGCAGCCAGCAACGCTCAGCCATACGGAACAACGTAATCAGACAATAAGAAATAATCAGATAAATAACGGCAGCAATACCAAACGCAGTAAATGGCTGATAAGTAGCCGCATTAATATCTCTGGCTATTTTCAATACATCCGGTACGGTCGCGGTAAATGCCAGTGAGGTGGAGTGCAGCATCAGTATCACCTCATTGCTATAAGCTGGCAGCGCGATACGCAAAGCGGCAGGTAAGATGATACAGCGGTACATTTTAAAACGAGAGAACCCATAAGCCCTCGCTGCTTCAATCTCACCATAGGGCACCGAACGGATAGCCCCTGCAAATACCTCTGTCGTATAGGCACAGGTATTCAGCGTAAACGCCAGGATGGCACAATTCATGCCGCTACGGAAAAAAGCATTCAGCAGTTCGTTACCTTTCACTATTTCCAGGGTATACATCCCGGAATAAAATACCAGTAACTGAACATATAACGGCGTCCCGCGGAAAATATAGGTAAACAGCCAGACAGGGGTACTGATAAACCGGTTAGAAGAGACTCTGGCAATCGCCAGAAAAATGGCCATCACGCCACCAATAACCACAGAAATGATCAATAACCACAGCGTGATAGCAACCCCGGTAAAGCGATAGCCATCAGTCCATAACAATGACTTCCAATAGTCGTGAAGAATATCAATCATAATTCAGCCTTTTTCACCCCAACTGAATAACGGCGTTCCAGCAACCACAGCACCCCGTTAGACACCGTAGTAAAGAACAAATAAATTACCCCGGCAACGATGGCAAAATAGAACGGCTGCCAGGTACTCTTACCGGCCAGTTGCGTAGCTTTGATCACATCTTCCAGGCCGAGCAATGACACTAACGCAGTAGCTTTCAGGATCACCTGCCAGTTATTGCCAATAGCAGGTAATGCAAACCGCATCATCAGCGGAAAGGTGACTCGGCGGAAAATCTGAGCCCCTGACATACCATAGGCCGTCGCCGCTTCAATTTGTCCTTTAGGTACCGAGAGGAACGCTCCGCGAAATGTTTCGGTAAAATAAGCACCGTAGATAAAACCAATGGTAATGATACCGGCAACCATCGGGTCAATATCAATTTGATCCCAGCTCAGTGCGTCAGTCAGCTGATTGAGGACAATCTGTAAACCATAATAAATCAACAGCATCAGAACCAGGTCAGGAATACCGCGGATAATAGTGGTATACAGGCCGAAAATAGTCGATAAAAGGCGGCTTTTAGATAACTTCGCCGCGGCACCTGTCAGGCCCAGAATCACCGCCAGAACCACAGAGCTGATTGCCAGTTCAATTGTTACCAGCGCACCTTTCATAATGACGTCGGTATATCCATAGAGCATCAAAAAATTCCTGCAACAAAAGAAACAACAACTGCCCGCACACTAAAGCGGGCAGCTCGCGACGCACTAATCGCCGTAAATATTAAAGTCGAAATACTGTTTCGCCAGTTTTTGGTAAGTACCATCCTGCCGCATTGACTCGAAGGCTTTATCTATTGCGGTTTTCAGCTCATTATCACCTTTGCGCAGCCCCATTCCGGTACCGACACCAAAAATCTTATCATCTTTAACTGCCGGGCCAGAGAAGGCATAGGCTTTACCCACCGGACTTTTCAGGAAGCCTTCTTCGGCCTGTACTTCATCCTGGAAAGCCGCATCGATACGCCCGGCATTCAAATCCTGATACACCTGATCCTGTCCGGCATAAGAGACCACATTCACGCCTTTCGGACGCCAGTATTGGTTAGCATAAGTCTCCTGGGTCGTCCCCTGTTCAACACCGATGGATTTACCTTTCAGTGAAGCGATTGTTGGCTGTAAGACTGACCCTTTCTTCGCCACCAGCCGGGAGTTAGCCGCATACAGTTTCTCCGAGAACGCGATCTCACGTTCACGTTTTTCGGTAATCGACAATGAAGAGATAATTGCGTCTATTTTTTCCGCCTTCAGTGACGGAATCAGCCCGTCAAAATCACTTTCCACATAAGTACATTTGGTATGAATACGGGCACAAATTTCATTGGTTAAATCGATATCAAACCCCACCAGCTGGCCGTTGGCATTTTTTGATTCAAAGGGCGGATAGGTCGGATCAGTTCCGATACGAAGCGTTTTCGGGACTGCTGCAAAAACACTGCCGGCACTGGAGAATGCCAGCATCAGAGAAAGAGCTAATACTCGCTTTTTCATGGACTGCCCTCAGGTTAATTTTTATAGTGTTGAGTAATAAATGTTGTGTGCTCACTGATTCTTTAGCACATTTCATGCCAGGCAGTTATCTTCCCGCCAGCCCCTTCGTCCGGCACCGGATGTTATGTATGGCGCAGCCTGCCCCCCCGGCGTCGCACTGCCGGATGGCTTGCTATTTACACTCAGGCACCCTAATGGTGCAAAAAAGGCACTCTGATAGTGCCCCGGTATGTAATTGCTCTGTTTTGGTGCCCTGAGGGATCAGCTTTTGCCCTGCCAGCGGGCAAATAAATCTTTCGGTAATTCAATATCAAACTGATCAATAACACGGTTCACTGTCTGATCAACGATATCCATGACGTTCTGCGGGCGGTGATAAAATGCGGGGACCGGAGGCATAATAATGGCCCCCATTTCTGCGGCAGTGGTCATCATTCTTAAATGACCAAGGTGTAAAGGCGTTTCCCGTACCCCAAGCACCAGCCGACGCCGCTCTTTGAGTACCACATCGGCAGCGCGGATCAGTAAGTTATCACTGTAGCTGTGCACAATGCCGGACAGGGTTTTCATTGAGCAGGGTAATAAGGCCATTCCATCCGTTTTGTAGGAGCCGGAGGAAATACTGGCACCAATATCACGAATATCATGAACAACATCCGCCAGTTGCTGCACATCACGTACAGAGAAGTCACTTTCCAAAGCAAGTGTCTGACGCGCTGACTGACTCATGACCAGGTGAGTTTCAACCTGCGGTACCTCTTTCAGTACCTGTAAAAGACGAATACCGTAAATAACGCCGCTGGCACCTGACACCCCGACAATGAGTCTTTTCATAACCTGCTCCGGATAACACATTAAAGTGTGCATAATAACGTGTCACAGGCCATTGAGGCGAATAGATTTCCTGTAACACAACAGGGCGGAAATCCGCCCTGTTGTGTTTCCTGAGAATATCAAAGGGCTTACCCTTCGTTATGTAATTCCAGGTTTTCGACTTCCGTTTGTCTGGCAACAGCCTGCGCATCGTCATTACGCAAAGCCTGTAAATAATCCAGATATCCCTGATCCACGTCTTTGGTGACATAAATACCGTCAAACACAGAACAATCGAACTCGCTGATGTCCGGGTTTTCTTCGCGCACGGCAGCGATAAGGTCGCTCAGATCCTGGAAAATCAGGGCATCGGCTTTAATTAGCTGGCAAATTTCGTCAACTTCACGACCATGAGCAATCAACTCGGTGACGCTCGGCATATCAATACCATACACATTAGGGAAACGTACTTCCGGGGCCGCAGAGGCAAGATACACTTTCTTTGCCCCGGCTTCACGGGCCATCTCAATAATCTGCTCTGAGGTGGTACCACGTACAATCGAGTCATCCACCAGTAATACGTTTTTATCCCGGAATTCAGCACGGTTTGCGTTCAGTTTACGTCGTACAGCACTGCGACGCATTTGCTGGCCCGGCATAATAAAGGTACGCCCGACATAGCGGTTTTTCACAAATCCCTGCCGGTAAGGTTTATCCAGAATACGGGCAATCTCCAGAGCCACATCCGTCGATGTTTCCGGAATAGGGATAACCACATCAATATCCAGATCTTCCCACTCACGGGCAATTTTTTCACCCAGTTTAGTGCCCATCCGTACCCTCGCGCTGTAGACCGAAATCTTATCGAGGAATGAATCCGGGCGGGCGAAATAGACATACTCAAACAGACAGGGATGCGTTTTAGGGTTTTCGGCACACTGTCGGGTCGACAGTTCGCCTTTCTCGGTGATATAAACCGCTTCGCCCGGTGCCACATCACGGATAAATTCAAAACCTAATGTATCCAGTGCCACACTCTCAGAGGCGACCATATATTCTGTGCGCTGATCAGGTAATACCCGTTTACCCAGAACCAGAGGACGAATACCGTTAGGATCACGGAAAGCAACCATGCCATGGCCGATGATCATGGAGACGACGGCATAAGCACCACGTACCTGTTTATGCAGTGACTCTACCGCTGCAAAAATATTGTCTGCCGATAACGGATAGTCCTGGAAACGGTCCAGTTCCTGGGCAAAGACATTCAGTAAGACTTCAGAGTCTGAGGTGGTATTCACATGGCGGCGCCCGTGTTCAAACAACCGGGAACGCAATTCATGGGCGTTAGTCAGATTTCCGTTATGGGCCAGGGTGATGCCATAAGGAGAGTTTACGTAAAAAGGCTGGGCTTCCGAGGCACTAGAGCTTCCTGCTGTCGGGTAACGAACATGGCCAATCCCCATATTCCCCTGTAGGCGCTGCATATGACGTGCTTCAAACACATCGCTCACCAGTCCGTTTGCTTTTCGCAGGCGAAAGCAATTCATTGCATCAATGGTACAGATACCGGCAGCATCCTGACCGCGGTGCTGTAATACAGTTAATGCATCATAGATAGACTGGTTGACCGGCAGAAATCCGGTGATACCGACAATACCGCACATGTTGTCATTTCCTCATTAAGCCACATCCCCCCGCTGTTATGGCCGGGGTAAAAAACTCGACGTGCTCTGTAAATAGTCAAAAAACCATCTGATGATGTAGCTAAACTGCGGAACCAGCTGCGATTGTGTCCAGTCAGTACTTTTGGAAAAACCCGTGAATGTATCGAGGAAAAAAAGGATAGCCGAAACAATCAGCACTCCCCTTAACGCGCCAAAACAGACACCCAGTACCCTGTCCGTGCCGGACAATCCGGTCTTTTCGACCAGAGATCCAATCACGTAATTCACTATAGCTCCGACAATCAGCGTCGCGATAAATAACGCGGCAATTGCTACACCATTACGAACCATGGGCTCTTCAAACCCGGTAAACCAGACCGCAAGATAGGAAAAATAATGGCTGGCAACAAAAAAAGCACATCCCCAGGTGACTAAAGATAAGGCTTCACGCACAAATCCTCTGATCAGGCTAACTAACGCTGAAAATCCGACTATCCCGATAATGACGTAATCAATCCAGTTCATGAGCTCTTCCGCTGCAACATTTATCCTTTCTGCAATCGGTTCGGGGCGCATTTTAACAGAAAAAGAAAACGTTTGCGTAGCGTTTTCCCCCGACGGCAGAGAAAAAGGGCAATGAAAATTTCGTTTCATTGCCCTGACAATAACAACTAACTAACCATATGTTTTATATGGAGATATACAAAAAACTGCCCAATTTACTGATCAGATACTGTCTGTCAGCGGGCAGAATAAGGCCTGACAACACCACTCAGACCGGTTTTGCTCTTCAGCGCTGCCAGCTGCGACTGCAGACGGCTTTTCGAACTGTCCGGCCCGACCAGAATACGGTTTAACTGGCCCTGTACCGGGGTCGCCGGCAGAGAGTAAGCGCGGAATCCGGCACTGCGCAGTTCGCTGACTATTTCACTGGTTCTGGCAGCATTTTTTAAGGCGCCCAACTGAATAACATACGCCTGTCCTGCCGGCGTTTCTGCTGTATTACTGGTTCCGCTAACCGGTGCGGGTGCGGAAGACTGATCATTCAATGCCTGAAGTGCACGCTGACGTTCCTGTTCAGCCCGCAGCTGCCGTGCTTTTTCTGCGGCATCACTGGCCTGACGCTGTGCCCTGACCTGAGCCTTAGCTTCACTGGCTTCACGCTCTGCCTGCTGACGCACTAAACGATCCTGCTTCTGGCGTGCGGCCTCCTGCTGTTGCAGGGCAGCACTGGCAGCCTGCGAACTTTGTATCTGAGCCGGGGCGGCAGGTACCGGAGCTGTAACCTGAGGCTGTGCTGCCACTGGCTGAGTGCCGGTTTCGCTGGCAGCAGTATTGCCGGACACCGGTGCCAGGGCCGGCTGTCCACTCAGAGGCTGAGTGACCGGAGGCACCAGATCATTGTCCTGCTGATCACCGGGCTTAGGCACCAGCGGAATTGAAGCAAATTCCTCTTTATAGTGCTTTTTCTTACCATCCAGCAGGCCCGGCAGGACTATCACTCCGACAGCCACCAGAATAATGGTACCGACTAAACGATTCTGAAATTTACTCGCCACGTCCTCCCTCCCCTGAGACAGATATCACCTGTGCTACGGTGTGGAAAGAACCACAAACCAGAATAATATCTTCAGCCGCTGCCCGATCGCGGGCGGCATACCAGGCTTCCGCCACCGAAGAGAAGCTGGCTGCCTGAGGCAAATGCGAGACTAACTCTTCAGCACTGGCTCCACGCGGCCCTTCAAGAGGCGCACAATACCAGTAATCGACTTGCGGCGTCAGTTGTGCCAGTGTTCCGGCAATATCTTTATCATGCAGCATCCCGGCCACCGCATGCACCTTACCGGTAGCTCCTAAGGCGGCTAACCGCGATGCCAGGTACGCTGCCGCATGGGGATTGTGGGCGACATCCAGGATCACTCGCGGTGACTCGCTGATTGTCTGAAAACGTCCGGTTAACTCTGCGCTGGCGAGGTGCTCACGGATACAGGCTTCACTGACCTGTAACCCGGAAACCCGCAACGCCGCCAGCGCGGTAGCCGCATTCGGCAGAGGAACCCGCGGCAGCGGTAACTGGCGCAGCTCTCCCTGAATATCACGAAAATCCCAGCTGCCCTGCTGTTCGGTATAAGACCACTGCCGGTCACGTTGCAGTAAGATAGCTCCTTTATCCGCCGCGACGGTACCAATAGTGGCGGGCATATCCGGTTCACCCACCACTGCCGGTTTGCCGGTGCGGAAAATGCCGGCTTTTTCACGGCCGATACTCTCACGATCCGCGCCCAGCCAGTCCGTATGGTCGAGGGCAATACTGGTGACAACCGCCACATCGGCATCAACAATATTTGTCGCATCCATTCTGCCACCTAACCCGACTTCAAGGATCACCACATCCAGATCAGCCTGCCGGAACAGATACAGGGCCGACAACGTGCTGTACTCAAAATAGGTCAGGGAGGTGTCCCCTCTGCCCTGCTCGATCGCCGCAAAGCTTGCCGTATGCTCAGCCTCACTGAGTTCCTGAGACTGAATACGCACCCGTTCTGTATAACGGACCAGATGAGGAGAACTGTATACGCCAACCCGATATCCCGCCGCAATCAGCAAGGTTTCGAGGGTACGGCAGGTCGTGCCTTTGCCATTAGTGCCTGCCACAGTAAACACAAAAGGGGCAGGTTTTAGCAGGTTAAGCTGAGAGGCAACCAGACGCACACGCTCAAGACCTAAGTCAATCGCCTGGCTGTGCAGGTTTTCCAGATAAGTCAGCCACGTAGCAAGAGGAGACGTGGCCTGAGGTCGGTGAAGATTTTCCATGTGTCCCGTTGATGTTGTTGCGGTACATAAATAAAAGACGCTGTAAAAGCGTCTTTATCATTACTGTCAGGCCTCGTTATGGTCCGGTGTGGTCTCAACGTCAGATTCAACACCATCATGCAAAGGAGCTGGCAGGTTCATCATTTTCGCCAGCAGACTGGCCAGTTTGTAGCGCATTTCCGGCCGGCGGATGATCATATCGATCGCCCCTTTCTCGATCAGAAACTCACTGCGCTGGAAGCCCGGCGGCAGTTTTTCACGTACTGTTTGCTCAATAACCCGCGGACCGGCAAAACCAATCAGGGCTTTTGGCTCGGCAACGTTCAGATCACCCAGCATAGCAAAGCTGGCTGACACACCACCCATGGTCGGATCTGTCAGTACCGAAATATACGGCAGTCCGCGCTCACGCATTTTTGCCAGTGCAGCACTGGTTTTAGCCATCTGCATCAGTGACATTAATGCTTCCTGCATACGCGCGCCGCCACTGGCCGAGAAACAGATCAGCGGACAGTTATCTTCCAGCGCCTGTTCTGCAGCACGGATAAAACGGGCACCGACCACTGACCCCATTGACCCCCCCATAAAGGAGAATTCAAACGCGACAGCCACCACCGGGATACCGTGCAGTTCACCTTTCATCACCACCAGCGCGTCTTTCTCACCGGTACTTTTCTGTGCTGCCAGCAAACGGTCTTTGTATTTTTTCGAGTCACGGAACTTCAGAATATCTTTCGGTTCCAGCTCGCTGCCCAGTTCAACCATCGTGCCCTGGTCCATAAATGACGTCAGGCGGTCACGGGCATGCATCCGCATATGGTGATCACATTTCGGACAGACTTCGAGATTTCTTTCTAACTCCGCGCGATAGAGCACCTGGCCGCAGCTATCACATTTCGTCCAAACCCCTTCAGGAATACTCGCTTTACGCGCAGGGGTGACATTACTTTTATTAAGAATGCGTTCAATCCAGCTCATTGATGACCTTTCTGTTTGAACCTGGGTTATCCAGTTGTTTTATTTCTGCTGAATTTTTATCCAACAGCCGGTAAATGACGCCCATTAAACCACAACCTGTCCACGCTGTGGATAAAAATCTGGTTTAACGGTCAGGGGCCTGCGGGAAAAACTACGTTTTCCGGGTGGCCTGTCTGCGATGCCGCCAGACCTCGATAATGCCGGGCAATATCGAAATCACAATAATAGCAACAATCAGCAAATTGAGATTTTTCTGTACCACAGGTAAATCGCCAAACAGATACCCGGCATAGCTAAACAGCAATACCCAGGCAACTCCGCCGGCAATATTAAACAGCCCGAACTGACGGTAAGACATTTTACCCATTCCGGCGATAAACGGCGCAAAAGTACGAATTATCGGGATAAAACGGGCAAACACAATGGTTTTCCCGCCATGTTTTTCATAAAACTGATGGGTTTTTTCCAGATAACTGCGACGAAATATTTTTGAGTCCGGACGACTGAACAGTTTTTCACCGAATAAGCGTCCAATAGTATAATTGACTGCGTCACCGGCAATGGCGGCAATGACAATACAGAGTACCAGCAGATGAATATTCAGATCATTTCCCGGCAGCGCAGCCAGGGCACCGCCGACAAACAACAGGGAATCCCCCGGTAAAAAAGGCGTTACCACCAGCCCGGTTTCGCAAAAAACGATCAGGAACAGAATCGCGTAAATCCATACCCCGTAATCGGCAACCAGCCGCGCGAGGTGCACATCAATGTGCAGGATAAAATCAATAATGAAATGGACGTACTCCATGAATTTCTATCCTTTATTCTGTGAAAAAAAATCACTGACCAAAAATAACGGGCCCGGCTCCGGCTCCGGCAAACCAAAAACGGCCGGATAGTCGACAGCGACCAGATACAGCCCTTCAGCACGGGCCGTCGCTGATGCCAGCTTGCGATCTTTCGCAGCCAGCAGTTCCCCTATCCAGGACTCCGGCTGGTTACCGCATCCCACGTCCATAAGACTGCCGACAATATTACGTACCATATGGTGAACAAAAGCATTGGCTTTAATATCAACGATGACAAACGCCCCTTGCCGCCAGACATGGATATGACTGATATTCCGCCACGGCGTTTTAGACTGGCAATGTACAGCCCGGAAAGAGGTAAAATCGTTTTCCCCCAGCAGACTCTGGGCGGCCCGATGCATTGCGGCTTCATCCAGCGGGTGATAGAAATGGGTGATCCCCTGCCCTAAAATCGCCGGACGCAACCGCTGGTTGTAAATAATGTAACGGTAACGCCGGGCAGTCGCACTGAACCGCGCATGAAAATCGTCAGAGACCTCAGTGACCCAGCGGACCGCGATATCTTTTGGCAAGTTAGCATTCACACCCAGCGTCCAGGCACTGTCGGCCCGCTGCACCGTCGTTTCAAAGTGCACCACCTGACCTGTCCCATGCACTCCGGCATCCGTCCGGCCAGCACAAAACACACTGACTTCATGGTTCGCGACCTGCGACAGGGCTTTTTCCAGACAGCCCTGCACACTGCGCACTTCCGGCTGACGCTGCCAGCCGTAATAACGGCTGCCATCATATTCAATTCCCAGTGCCAGCTTGCGCGTCTTTACATCAGACATGTTTACAGATACTCCTGCACCAGCTGCTCGGCGACTTTAACCGCCATCAGTGCCCCGCCAAAGCGGATATTATCAGCCACTGACCAGAATTGCAGTTGCTCAGGAATACCATAGTCACTGTGTAACGAACCGATACACAATTGCCCGCTGCCAGTCGCATCACTGACCGGTGTCGGGAATTCACCTTCATCGCTCAGCAGAATATCACCCGACATCGCCAGGTCATTACGTGCTTCCCCGGCAGAATAAGGGCGCAGACACTCCAGTTGTACGCTCTGGGCATTACCGTAGAAGACCGGTGCCTGTACAGAACTGACGGAAACCGGCAGCCCTTCGTCCTGAAGAATTTTACGCACCTGATCCACCATCCGGCGGTTGGCCGCCACACTGCCCTGCTCATCAGGCAGTAAAGGCAACAGGTTAAATGCCAGCTGCCGGCCGAAATGATACTCTTCAACCGGCATACCGTTCAGCAAACGGGCACTTTCTCCGGCTAACCCGTCCACTGCGGCTTTTCCATGGCTGGAGACCGACATCAGATTCGTCACCTGCAAACGTCCCAGCCCGGCATTATCTGCCAGCGGTTTCACTGCACACAGCAGCTGACTGACCAGACTGTCGGCGACACTGACAATATTGCGGTTACGGTAATCGGCTAACACTTGTGGGTTAACATCAGCGATAACCAGAGGCACGTCCGGCGACAACGCAAATAAAGGACTACTGTCAATCACCAGGCAACCGGCATTGGCCGCCTGCTCTGCGTAGCGGGCTGACGCTTCGGTCCCTGCCACAAAAAAGGCCAGCTGCGCCTGCGACCAGTCAAAGTCTTCAGCATTCAGTACCTGATGATTTTTACCCTCGACACGTACCGTTTCACCGGCACTGCTTTCACTGGCCAGTAAAAATAAATCACCAACCGGGAACTGACGCTCCGTCAATAACTCCAGTACAGCACTTCCCACTGCGCCAGTTGCCCCTAAAAGGGCGATATTCCAGCCGTCAGACATGTTGGTTTACTCCAGAAAAACAAAAAATAAAGCGGTGAGAGACACCGCCTGAACAGGATATGGTGATTGCCGACAGACTCAGCAATCACCGCTAAATTTTGCATCAAAACCCAGTTGCCGCAGTTTATCTGCTGTTGCCGCGTTATCACAATCAACCTGCAGCGAAGACCACTCACGTCGCTCCTGATATTGCTTACGCAGACGATCAAACTCACCCGGTTGTGACGCGACGGCACGTAACAGGGCATCATCGCGGCGCACATCATACACCAGATGTGCCAGACGTTTTAGCATTGCCTGATCACATTCCCCGTGCAGGGTAATCTGGCGGATATCCGGCACCGGCAGTAACTCGCTTAAAGCCACCTGACAAGGCTGCCCGACAAACGCCGACCAGGCTTCAAACACCTGGGTGGTGCCGCGGGCCTTACCCTCGAGGGTATAACCGGCGATATGCGCGGTAGCGATAGCCGTTTTTTCCAGTAACGGTAATGACAGTTCCGGTTCCGGCTCCCAGACATCCAGTACCACAGACAAATCACTGCGCTTTTCCAGCACCGCCAGTAATGCCTGGTTATCAACCACCGGACCGCGGCAGGCATTAATCAGGATGGCGCCGGGGACAAGTTTCTCCAGCAATGACTGGTCAGCAAGATGTAACGTCTTATAAGGGCCGTCTTTAAATAATGGCGTATGAAAGGTAATAATATCGGCTTTACGGACCAGAGTCTCCAGCGGATGGAATTCACCCTCATCCCCGCGGTCGGCCCGCGGTGGATCGCAAATCAGGGTTTTAATCCCTGCGGCTGCCAGCCGTTTCTGTAACCGGCCTCCGACATTACCGGCACCGACAATCCCGACGGTACGATCGGTCAGCAGAAAACCGTCGCGTTCAGCCAGTGCCAGTAACGCCGAAAACACATATTCCACGACGGCTATCGCATTGCAGCCCGGTGCAGCCGAAAACGCGATGCCGTCCGCCTGTAACTCGTCACTATTGACATGATCCTGACCGGCGGTGGCAGTACCGACAAAACGGACACGGCTGCCTGCCAGAAGCTGACGATTCACCCTGGTGACTGACCTGACCATCAGCCCGTCGGCACTGGCTAATTCCCCGGATGACAAGGTCCGCCCCGGTGCTGCCACAACCTCAGCCAGACGGCTGAATAACTCACGTGCATACGGCATATTTTCATCGACAACAATTTTCACTGGATTTGTCCTGTTGAACCGGAAATATCATAATATTCTGTCATAAAGCGGGGTAGAAAACATCCGGCGATTGCCGGCTGAATAGCTTGCCTTTGCCCCGTTTGTGCTTCATCTTATCAGCCGTTTATTATTGGTTCCTGAACCGCTAAAACCACAGAGAATACGCTGATATGATATGGAAGAACGGGCGATGAACTTTTTGTTTCCTCTGGGGGCTGTCCTGATTTGGGCGGTGAACTCGATTGTCAGTAAACTGTCGGTCGGGGTGATCACACCGGAAGCCATCTCTTTTTACCGCTGGATGCTCGCTCTGTTGGTGCTGACGCCTTTTGTATTACCGGGGGTGATCCGTCACCGCACAGCCCTGTCCCGGGAGTGGCTGAAACTACTGATACTTGGCGCATTGGGTATGGTGCTATACCAGAGCCTGGCCTATTATGCCGCCCGGACCGTCAGTGCATTATTTATCGGTATCCTGATCGCCAGCATTCCGCTACTGACGGTTATTTTTAGCCTGTTTATTCTGCGCCTGACACCGACACTCGGAATTGTACTCGGTGCTGTTATCTCTTTTGCCGGACTGGCATGGCTTATCAGTGACGGTCATCCGCAACAATTACTGTCACAGGGACTTGGCAGTGGTGAGCTGATGATGATAGTAGCAGCAGCGGCCTATGCCTTATACGGTGTGCTCACTAAACGCTGGTCAATGGATCTGCCGCGGTGGCAAAGCCTGTATATCCAAATCCTGTTTGCCGTTTTAATGTTGTTGCCCGGATTTTTAATCACCCCGTCAGTGGCCCTGACCGCTAAAAATATCCCGCTGGTACTCTATGCGGCAATTGCGGCTTCCATTATTGCGCCTTATTTATGGATCCAGGGGGTGATGCGGCTCGGAGCCAATACCGCCAGTATCTTTCTCAATCTTGCCCCGGTATTTACCGCAGTGATCGCAATCACCTGTCTGCATGAGAAAATGCATAGCTGGCACTGGATTGGCGGATCACTGACACTGGCTGGCGTCATTCTGGCGCAACGGTTGCGCATTCCTGTTGGCCGGCGTACAGGAAATAAGCCCCGCTAGGGATTATATGCACCGGCGCTGAACAATTCTTTCTGTATAGCTCTTTGGATTTTACAGGGAGGTTGTTATCATACCTGCCGTTACTCCGGCTTACCCCGGGCTGAATTCTCTCTACTAGCTGGAATGTTTGTCATGCAACCACTCCGCGGCCCTTCTGAGGTCACCGGTGACAGAACACCCTCTGCTCATCCAAAAGATACACATCCTGCAGTGTCGTCTGTTGCCCTGACCAGCGCGCAACGCACCACACTGGAACGAATTATTGTCAAAATTATGGCAATCAGCTCTCTGAAATCTGCGGAGCTATGGGCAGGGATCCGTCATCAGTCCGGGGTTAAGAGTGATAATGAGCTGTTATCCAGCCATTTCCCTGCTGCTGAAAAATGGCTGACTGATCGTCTGCTTCAGGAGCAAAATGCCCGTTCCGCACGAATTTTACTGCAGCAACTGACTGATCTGCTGCCGGTCGGTAATAACCGGCAGGCCGTCAGTAGCTTTATTCGCCAGAATTTCGGCCAGACCGTGCTCAGCTCCCTGACTCAGCAACAACTGCAGCAGGTACTGACTATGCTGAAAAACGGACAAATGGATATTCCGTCGCCACAGCAAATCCGTACCACGGATCGGACACTGTTGCCTGCCGAACATCAGAGTTTACAGCAGCAGGTTCTTAAACTGACAATTTCCGGCGGAGAGTCACCGTCCAGCGTATGGCAGAGTTTATTCAGCCTGCTATCGTTAAAAAATGGTGATCCGATCCCGTCGCGCTTCTACCCGCTGCTGACACAGTACCTGCAGGCGAAAATAACACTGCATACCCGGACACAGCCGGTGACGCTGGCGGAATTATTAAAATCGCTGAAACACCCGGCCTCTGACAGCGAAACCCGGCAACTGATCGGCTATTGTGAACAACAATTTCCGTCAGTTCAGGGGCAGCAACTGACCGACATTCAGGCACAGGATTTACTGCATAAACTGTTTCGTTTACGTGCAGAACAACTTATCCGTGCAAACAGAAAACAAATGGCTGTGCCTCCTCAGCCACTCACTACTCAGCTTCCGCCAGCAGCTGTCGTGCCGGGTAACACCGGTTTATCGCGGCTATGGCTGCTGGTGATTCCGTTGTTGATAATCATCGTGGTACTGTGGCTATTTTAACGGTCACAGTTATGGTGAAACAACGCAGCATTTCCGGTTAATTTTACCGCCGGTATCAGCGATTATAACCGGCGATAAAGCGCAGAGAGGGAATCTGGTCCTGCAATCGGCCGAAACCCGGGCGGCCTGTCAGCTACTGCGCCGTTTACCTGACTGAATAAGCAGCCTGAGAGTGATCACCAGCCCGCCAAACGCAGCACAGGCCCCGGCCAGATAAACCGAGCCATAACCAAAACCACTCGCCAGCAGGCCGGCAACCGGCCCGCTGACGCCGTAAGCAATATCCTGAAAAGCCGAGAAACAGCCTAACGCGGTTCCCCGGACTTTTGCTTCGACACTGCGTACCACCTCAACGCCCATCGCCGGAAAGACCAGTGAACATCCGCAGCCGGTCAGTGCCGCACCGGCAAATGCCATCCATTCCTGAGTGCCGGTGCACAATAACAGCAACCCCGCGGTTTCCACGCCCAGTGAAATCATTGCCACACGGATCCCGCCCATTTTGTCCGGCAATCCGCCAAAGAAAATACGCACCACAACATAAAAAAGCCCGAATGCAGTCAGGGTATAACCGGCATTTCCCCAATGCCGGTCAGCAAAATACAGTGATGTGAATGCGCCAATCACCGCAAAACCCACTCCCTGCAATGCCAGTACTGTGCCCGGGGTCAGGATCTGCCGGACAACGCTGAATAATGGCGGCCGCTTACCGGAGCTGACAGCGACCGGACGGATCCGAAAACAACAGGCCAGTGCCAGTAGCGGACACAGGGTTGCCACCGCGCTCACTCCGACAAAGCCATAATGGTTGTTGATCAACAAACCAAGTGGTGCACCCGCCGCCAGAGCCCCGTAGATAGCCATACCATTCCACGACATCACAATACCGGATCGTTTTGCGCCTATCAGTCCCAGTCCCCAGGTCAGATTGCCGGTAAACAACAGACTTTCGCCGAATCCGAGCAATAACCGGCCAAGAATTAACAGACCAAATTGTACCGCCAGCGATCCGCGGAAGAGTGCTGATCCAAGACAGGCAACACCGACAAAAATAATGACCATCATCCCCTGTAAGGTGGTCAGTCTGGCACCCTTCTGGTCAGCCCGTTTACCGGCAAAGCCGCGTGTCATCAGGGTGGCAAAAAACTGAATACCGACAGCCAGACCGACCATCACATCGTTCATTCCCAGTTGCTGATGAACATATAGCGGGATCACCGGCAGCGCCAGGCCTGCTGTCAGGTAGGTAAGAAACACCGAAAAAGAAGTCACAGCCACCGGCAGAGATGATGCACTCTCTTGCTGAGGATCCTGCGGGGAAGTATCAGCCATAAACGAGAACGTCCTTATAAGGCTTGCAGGGGTGACGTCTTCAACAGAAAGTCCGCCGGAAGCCCCTGCAAAAGTAATAAGCAAACTAATAATAACCAGGATTTTGACAGAACTGTACCGGTTGTCAATTTATCGCCGTAACCCCGTCGTCTTTGCCCAATCTGCCTCCCTGTCCGATAAAGGTCAGTTCATAGAAGTGGATCGCATTCGCTTCCATTTCTGCCAGCAATATCCACTGATCCCGGGGCAGGTATTCATCGCGAACACGCAAACCGGGCCCCGTATGCCGGTTAAGATAATCAATAACTTCCTGAACCCGCCCATACTCAGTCTGAAATAGCTGAAACAGACTATATAAATCACCGTGTTGCTGGTCAAAAATCGCGCGGGTCAGCTGATACTGCCCGGCTTCTATTCCATTAATCACTATTTTTTTCTTCTTCCGTAAATTACGGATCACCGACTCCTGTACCGAAAGACGGGGATCAAAAATCGCAGCATTGGTCACAACCATCTGATAGCCGGTGGCTGTCTTTGTTAATATATAATCACCGTCCTGCGCAAGGATAATGCCGTGCATTCTTCTTATAAAACCAAGCACATAAAATACCGGCCGTTTCAGGCAACCGGTATAAAAAACCGCTATCCCCCGGGTATCAATACGTGACGGTAAGGTTTCTTTCAGAATTTCGGTATTTAACGCCAGCGAGACTCCACAAACACTGGCCGGCAATTGTTGCAGAAAATTAAAGATAATTGCTGCGCGAAAAAAACTACCGTTGATATGACGAGTGTCCCCGGTCAGTGTGTTCCAGCGCATCAGAATAAGTGGTGCAAACAGCAACTCTTCCTGTAGCAACCGTGTCAGTTGCCGGACAAGCTCTCCGATATCCGTTGTATGCTGCTGCAGAGACCTGTTCCCCGCCCCGCTGTTTTGGCCGTTATCATTCTCAATATCACAACCAATAAACTCAATAAACGTCGACAGTGGCATTGCCCGCAGGTAAGAATACTCTGTCAGCCTGCCGTCACGAAAAAAACACATTCCGCCGGTTTTTACCCCATGACACAGGGACTTAATCGCCGAAAACAGGTCACAGAAAAACGGATTCCCTTCTGCCTGAAGCGTCTCATCTTCTGCCGGCACCGCAACGAAATGCCAGCGTGAAACGTATGTCCGGCCATATAACCGCAGACAATGCTGTAAGAAACCCATCATCTGGTGGATAAAAAGTTCTGACAGCGGCTCTGTTGCCGGCTGACGGAGCCTGATAAACAAAGGGATATTCAGCCGGTAAAGAAATGAAATCGCCGCATCGTGATCCGCATAGGCTGAATAGGTGTTTACCGGCTCGTCAGTGTGAAACCCGGGCCCTGTCGCTGTCACTGAAATCCCTGGTGACAGATCAACAAAATCGATAATACCTGCCTGTGATAGCAGACTAATTTGCTGTTGTACTTGCGTTTTTAACAGTTCGCTAAACTCACCGACGGTGATAATAATTGCTCTTTTCGCGGGCGTCAGTATCGCCGGCTGGCGGCTAATATCGACAGACGACTCTTCAATACCGGAAAACGCCTCATGATGCCCCTCACCCTGTGTCTGATTCAGCATATGGCTTAACAATGAAAGTACTCTTGCACTGCTGACCGGCTGGCAAAATTTATTTACTACACCAATACTCTCACGTATCTGCGGGGATGATCTGCTGCTATCGATCTGATAAGCGTTATCACGACGGAACTGGGACGGTGTTTTCTGATAATTTTTTCTGAACAAAGAAACAAACTGCCTGCTGTCAGAAAAACCATGATCCCGGGCAATCTGATAATTAGGTTTGTTACTGTTAAGCAGATCGATGATCGCCGATTCAAAACGCCGGTTATGTAAATAATCCCGGTAACTGACCCCTACTTCCTGTTTAAACAGCCGCGACAGATAACTTAATGACATCCCCTGTTTTTCTGCAATACGCTGTAAAGAGACGGGTGATGTATAATTATTATTTATATATTTTACGATTTCCTCGACCCTCCTGCTACGTCCTGATGTTTTTTTCACGCCGCCTTCTTTTCTCACCCTGAAATAAGCGATTAAAACCATCATGATCTTTGACAGGATACTGTTCGATTCCAAAAGAAAAATTTCATCATTACCTTTCAGAGGACAGATAAATAATCTGAATATTAAATCCCTCAGGTTATCTATATACCCCTCACGGTAACGCCCGTCTTCTCCGGGTAATACTACATAATTTTCAGAATAATATTTACGATAATAGCGAGATATAAAATGTCCGGATATTTCCAGAAGCAGAACAACATTATCCTGGTCACTGATAATACTGTAATCCTGTGACTGGTTAATCGTCATGATATCATTTTCGTCCAGCACAACCTGCCGGTTATCACTGATTACCCGTACACTTCCACTGATAACATAAATAAAGGTAATGCCGTTATATCCATAATTCTTACAATAACTTATAAAATAAGCCTGTAATCCATAATCAGGCGGTGGTTTTGCCAGCATATACAATCCCCCGAAGTAAAATAACTCATAGGGATTATTTTACCTGTTTACAAATAAGGGGATGATAATAGTCAAATAAACCCCCTTTTTAGTGCAAATACTTCTCTGTTTCTGTCCGGCATATCGTTCTAGTATTTATATACCCGTTATCTGCAAGAGGTCTTTATGAAAAATATTATTGATAGTATTACCAAAAGCGCTGATGAGTTTATCGCGATTCGCCGTCAGCTGCATCAGCATCCGGAAATCGGTTTTGAAGAACAGAGCACCAGTGATTTCATCGCGCAGTACCTGGAAAAACTGGGGTACAGTATTCACCGTGGCATGGCCACCACCGGTGTGGTTGCCACGTTACAACAAGGCGACGGGCCACAGCGCCTCGGTATCCGTGCTGATATAGATGCATTACCGATTCATGAAAAAAGCGGTAAAACCTGGAGCAGCCATAACGAAGGGAAGTTCCACGGCTGCGGTCATGACGGACATACGGCAATACTGCTATGTGCCGCTAAATACCTGGCAGAAACCCGTCATTTTAATGGTACGTTGCATCTTATTTTTCAGCCTGCAGAAGAGTTACTGTACGGCGGAAAAGTGATGCTTGATGACGGGCTTTTCGAAAAATTCCCCTGCGACAGTATTTTTGCCCTGCACAATATGCCGGGCATGAAAACCGGTGAGTTTTATTTTCGCCAGGGGGCACTGATGGCCTCATCAGATACCCTGCATATAGAAATTAACGGCATCGGTGCCCATGGTGCGATGCCGGAGAAAGGTGTGGATGCTACCCTGATCGCCTGCCAGATAGGCTGTGCGTTACAAAGTATTGTCTCCCGTAATATCGCGCCGGCTGAAGCCGCAGTGATCACCGTCGGCTGCATCCAGTCCGGAGACGCACCCAATGTGGTGAATGACTATGCACTGATGAAATTAACCGTCCGTGCCCTTAATCCCGTGGTCCGTGAACAACTGCTCCGGCGGATTAATGAACTGGTCACCGCCCAGGCACAGAGTTTTTCCGCTACCACAAAAATTACGCACGTCAATGGCAGCCCGGTACTGGTAAATGATGCTCAGCAAACAGCATTTGCGGCGCAGGTCGCTACCGACCTCTTCGGCGCGCAGAAAGTCCATACCGGCACTCCCCCGCTGATGGGCAGTGAAGATTTCGCCTTTATGCTGGAGGCAAATCCGTGCGGCAGCTATTTTCTGATTGGTAATGGCGACCAGCCGGGATTCTGTAATGTTCATAACCCGGGATACGATTTTAACGATGATTTAATTATTCCGGCAGCCTCATGCTGGGCAGCGCTGGTTGAATCCCGGTTAAAATAACCACCGGATAAACCTGATATTGCCCGTCACCGGAAAATAAACATAGCCAAAGAAGGAAGTATTGATTCAGGAACTATTTATTAAAAAGGGAATTTATATGTCAAGTGATGAGAGTAAACGAGTCTCCACGGCAAATGATCCTGTATTGCCAGACCCGGTGCAACCGCCCGGCGACAGGTTTATTATAGGTATTGTCTTCGGAGTACTGACTTTCTGGCTATTCGCGCAGTCGATGTTTAATATCGCACCGGATATCCAAAAAGATATTAATATCAGTAATGAGTCCCTGAATCTGGCAATCAGCGCTACGGCGCTTTTTTCCGGCTGTTTTATTGTGGTTGCCGGGGGACTGGCTGATAAATTTGGCCTGATGCGGTTTACCTATCTTGGCTTTATCCTGAGTATTATCGGTTCTTTGCTGCTGATTATTGCCGACGGCAGTGCCATGCTGATCACCGGACGTATTATTCAGGGGCTTTCCGGGGCCTGTATTATGCCTGCCACCCTGGCGTTACTAAAAGTCTACTACCGCGGTGCACAGCGTCAGCGGGCTCTCAGTTTCTGGTCTATCGGATCCTGGGGCGGTTCAGGATTCTGTTCTCTGATGGGCGGCGCAATTGCTACCTGGTTTGGATGGCAATGGATATTTATTATTTCCATTATATTTTCCATCGCCGGGATGCTGCTGATGCGCGGTGTACCGGAGAAAAAAGCCCCGCGCACTACCGGTGAAACCCGTTTTGATAATCTGGGTGTGTTACTGTTTGTTATCTTCCTGCTCTGTCTGAACCTGGTTATCACCAAAGGCGCGGCATGGGGCTGGAGTGACATCATTACCCTGGGATTACTGGTGTTATGTGTCATTAGCGGGATTTTATTCTACCTCACTGAATCTGTGAAAAAATCGGCGGCATTTATCGACTTTTCACTGTTCAGAAATGCCCCTTACAGTGGCGCAACTTTCTCTAATTTTATGCTGAATGCCGTTGCCGGGACATTACTGGTTACCAATACCTATGTTCAGGAAGGACGCGGGTTCAGCCCCTTCCAGACGGGAATGCTGTCTATCGGTTACCTGATTGCTGTACTGGTGATGATCCGTGTCGGAGAAAAAATACTGCAATGGATTGGGGCAAAAAAACCGATGATTTTCGGTGCACTGATGACCGGTGCGGGTGTGGCGCTGATGTCTCTGACATTTCTGACTGACGGGGTATATATCAGTTCTGTGATGGCCGGATTTGTGCTATTTGGTTTAGGTCTGGGGTTTTATGCCACTCCGTCAACAGATACCGCCATATCTAATGCCCCGTCGGATAAAATAGGCACGGCTTCCGGCGTGTATAAAATGGCAAGTTCTCTCGGTGGTGCATTCGGGGTTGCTATTTCAGCCTCTATATATTCAGCCATGAAAGCATCGGGCATTTCGGTAGATATTTCTGCAATGACCGCCCTGCTGGTTAATGTCGGTTTCTGTATCCTGTCGGTACTGGCCGTCTGGGGTATGGTGCCTGCCAGTGCCGGTAAAACCGAACATTCACAGTAGTACAAATACCTGCCCGCACTGTCAGCGAAAAGGTATAAAAAAACCCGGCAATACACACTGCCGGGTTTTTCTTCGCCGTGACGATTATGCCTGATATTTACGCATCGTCAGTGTGGCGTTAGTACCACCGAAACCAAAGCTGTTAGACATAACTGTCGTCAGTTTTTTATCAGTAGCTTTGGTCACGATATTCAGACCATTTGCCGCTTCGTCCGGATCTTCAATATTGATACTTGGTGCAATAAACTCATGCTCCAGCATCAGCAGACTGTAAATCGCTTCCTGAACACCGGCAGCACCTAAGGAGTGACCAGTCATGGCTTTGGTTGCCGAAAGCGCCGGTGAGTTATCACCAAACACTTCACGGATAGCACCCAGTTCTTTTAAATCACCGACCGGCGTTGAAGTACCGTGGGTATTCAGATAATCAACCGGCGTGTCAACACCCTGCAATGCCATCTTCATACAACGTACTGCACCTTCACCAGACGGTGCAACCATGTCAGCACCATCAGATGTCGCACCATAACCCACGATTTCTGCATAAATGTGAGCACCACGGGCCAGTGCATGTTCCAGCTCTTCGACCACCACCATGCCACCGCCACCGGCAATAACGAAACCATCACGGTTTGCATCATAAGTACGTGATGCTTTTTCCGGGGTATCGTTGTATTTGGTTGACAGTGCGCCCATCGCATCAAACTCACAGGCCATTTCCCAGCTCAGTTCTTCTCCGCCGCCGGCAAATACCACGTCCTGTTTACCTAACTGAATCTGTTCCACCGCATTACCGATGCAGTGCGCAGAGGTTGCACAGGCAGAACTGATTGAGTAGTTAACACCGTGAATTTTGAATGGTGTTGCCAGGCAGGCAGAAACCCCGGAAGCCATTGCTTTGGTCACAACATAAGGGCCAACGGCTTTCAGGCCACGCGGGCTGCGCATTGCATCAGCACCAAAGACCTGAAAACGCGGAGAACCACCGCCGGAACCGGCAATCAGACCGACACGCGGGTTATTCTGGTACTGCTCAACGCTCAGGCCGGAATCTTTAACCGCCTGTTCCATTGACAGGTAAGCATAAATAGAGGCGTCGCTCATAAAACGCACAACTTTGCGATCAATAAGGCCGGTGGTATCAAGTTTTACGTTACCCCAGACATGGCTGCGCATGCCCGCTTCTTTCATTTCCTCTGAAAAGGTGATACCCGAACGACCTTCCCGCAGGGACGCCAGAACTTCCTGCTGATTATTACCAATGCTGGAAACAATCCCCAGGCCAGTGATCACTGCACGTTTCATTCAAAATTCCTCTTTCACATCTCTTCGGTTTACGGTGCACTTTAGCGTACACTTGTAAGCCGAACAAGTCCGATCAGCAAATTCCCGTGTAAATTTGCGTCACCGTAATGATATCGATAAAATTAGTCTATTGCCTGACCAATGAGCCTTACGCCGTGAAACCCTGCCGAATAGAACATGCCACCCTCCGCTGGAACGAACAGGGTACACCTGTTTCTGATTTTTTTGATGACGTCTATTTTTCTAACGATAATGGTCTCAACGAAACCCGTTACGTTTTTCTCGGCGGGAACCAACTTCCGCAACGTTTTTCC
Organism: Tatumella sp. JGM130; assembly: GCF_018257525.1. Taxonomy (NCBI): domain Bacteria; kingdom Pseudomonadati; phylum Pseudomonadota; class Gammaproteobacteria; order Enterobacterales; family Erwiniaceae; genus Tatumella; species Tatumella sp. JGM130. The sequence continues at coordinate 151,549 of NZ_JAERJS010000004.1, forward strand.
AGCCATCAGTCCGGACTTTTTATTGCCGCAGAGACCGGATTTGGTACCGGGCTCAACTTTCTCACCCTTTGGCAGGCATTCGATCAGGCGGTACGGGAAAACCCGGACGGAAAACTCCGGCGTCTGCACTTTATCAGCTGTGAAAAATTTCTGCTGACACGCGACGATATTATTGCCGCCCACCGGCACTGGCCGGAACTGGCCGGGTATGCACAACAGTTACAACAACAATGGCCGGATGCCGTCGCAGGCTGCCAGCGGATGATATTTAACCAGGGGCAGATAACGCTTGATCTGTGGCTCGGGGATATTAATCAGTTGATTGATAGTTTCGACGACAGCCTTAACCATCAGGTTGATGCCTGGTTTCTGGACGGTTTTGCGCCGTCAAAAAACCCTGACATGTGGAACGAGCGTCTGTTCAGTGCCATGGTCCGGTTGTCACGTGCCGGAGGCACCTTTGCAACCTTTACTGCCGCAGGGTTTGTTCGCCGCGGACTTCAGCAGGCAGGGTTCAGTGTCGAAAGACGTAAAGGCTTCGCCCATAAACGGGAAATGCTGTGTGGTTATTTGCCACAGACAGAGGCTCTGCCCTGCCGCCGTCCGTGGTTCCGGCGGCCGGCGGCCCGTGGAAAAGATATCGCCATTACCGGCGGGGGGATCGCCAGCGCCTGCCTGGCGCTGGCATTACTGCGCCGGGGATACCAGGTCAGTTTATATTGTGCCGATAGCGCCCCCGCCGGTAACGCCTCAGGTAACCGTCAGGGCGCACTTTATCCGTTACTGAACAGCCATGACCCGGCACTGGCAACCTTTTTCCCTGCCGCCTTCGGCTTTGCACGGCGCTTTTATGACAGCCTGCCGTGTGAATTTGAACATCAATGGAGCGGAGTATTACAACTGGGCTGGGACGATAAAAGCCGGCATAAAATCCGGCAAATGCTGGACATGGCCCTGCCGGAGACCCTGGCAACCGGCGTCGATGCGTCACAGGCCAGCGATCTGGCGGGGCTACCGCTGGCCTGCGGCGGCATTTGTTACCCGCAGGGTGGCTGGCTGAACCCTGGCCAATTAACCCGCGATATGTTCCGCCTTGCGCAACAGCAAGGCTTGCGCTGTTACTGGCAGCATGAACTGCAGCAGGCAGAGCCACAGAACGATGGCTGGCAGCTTCATTTTCGTCAACAGCCTGCTCGCCATCATAGTGTACTGGTGATGGCGAACGGACACCGGATAAATCAGTTAACTCAGTCAGCCAGATTACCGGTTTACTCGGTATCAGGCCAGGTCAGCCATATACCGGCAGCTCCGCAGTTATCAGCGCTGAAAACCGTCCTTTGCTATGACGGCTATCTGACCCCTCTCAGCGCAGAGCATCAGACCCATTGTATTGGTGCCAGTTACCACCGTGCTGAAGACACTGCCAGCTATCGGGAAACAGACCAGCAGCAAAACCGTCAGCGGCTGATCAATTGCCTGCCGGAAAGCGACTGGACCAGAGAGGTCGATGTATCTCAGCAGCAGGCTCGTAACGGAGTTCGTTGCGCTATTCGCGACCATTTACCAATGGTCGGTGCAATGCCCGATTATCAGGCCACTCTCAGCCAGTATGCAGACTTAGATACCCGCTGCGGGCAACCGGAAACGGTGACTCCGGCACCGGTCTGGCCACAGTTATACCTGCTGGCGGCGCTGGGTTCCCGCGGGTTATGCAGCGCACCGTTAGCTGCAGAAGTACTGGCAGCACAGATCAGTGGCGAACCTCAGCCTGTGGATCAGGATACCCTCGATGCTTTACAACCGAACCGTTTCTGGATAAGAAAATTACTGAAGGGACGGCCCGTAACCTGAAAGATCGCGGGCCGCGACGGCTTACTGTTTTGCAGCGGCCTTAAGGTACAGGCGTTGCCATAAGTCCAGCACCAGCACCTGATCCGGCGGCGACAACTCCTGCTGACGGATCGCCGCCTGCAGGCTCTGTTCAACCTGCTGTTTCAGTGCCTGCGGGCTGTCTTCGCCCCGCAGTTCCAGTTCAGCAACCGACTGGGTCAGATGCCCGCGTAAATAGCCCCCGGCAAACAACTGATCATCGGAAGCGCTTTCCACCATCTCATCTATCATTGCCAGGATTTGCGCTTCAATTTCAAGCATCAATCGGGACCTCTCATTAAATTTAAGTTATCAGGATAACTCTTCCGGCCACGGAAACTGCTGCAGGCTCAATGGCGGGGTCGAATAAAAATGGTTTAGCGCCTGTATAAAACGCTGCGGACGTTGCGGAATCCCCTGTTCAAGATAACCGGCAACCCGCTGATGCACCTTACGCTGAAAAGCCACCCTGTCCGGCTCACAATCACCGTCAAGGTTGTCACAGCTGACATTAAACGGAAAACCGGCTGCGACGGAAAACATCCATTCCAGTGCCTGCGGGGTCACTTCTACGGCTTCAAATTGCTGCTGAGTCTGCTGATCCCGCCCGTCCGGACAATACCAGTAGCCAAAATCTACCTGCTGGCGGCGTGCCTCTCCGGCAACACACCAGTGAGAAATCTCATGCATGGCGCTGGCATAAAAACCGTGGGCAAAAATAACACGGTGGAAGTCACTGTGTTGATCAGCCGGTAAATACACCGGCTCATCATCACCTTTGATCAGCCGGGTATTAAAATCTTTATAAAAACACTGGTCAAAAATGACCATCAGATCCTGATAATTATGTGTTGTCATCGGGTTGCTCTTATTCAGTTAACATCTCTGCCAGGCCGCAGGATCCTGCGGCTGAACTCCCTGTACGGCAAGGCATTCAGTGCCCTAATGCCCGCAAAATAGTCTGCCCGTGACTGTCCCACAATAATTTCAGGCTCATCACTACCGACACTGTCACCACCATTGGCCGGATCAGCTGATGGCCGCGGGTCAGTACCAGCCTGGCGCCGAGCCGCGCACCGCAAAATGCCCCCAGCAGCATAACGGCCCCCAGGCCCCATACCACCTGACCACCAAACATAAAAAACAGCAGCCCGGCCAGATTAGACGTAAAATTCAGGACTTTGGCATGTGCGGTGGCCTTCGCCAGATTAAAACCACACAGGGTAACAAATGCCAGTGCATAAAATGATCCGGCACCGGGACCAAAGAATCCGTCATAGAAGCCAACACATCCCCCGCCAACGAATGCATAGGGTAATCCGGAGAGTCGTGACGCGCGGTCGGTTTCGCCCAGTTTCGGCATCAACAGAAACCAGAGACCGATACCTATTAACAAGACTGGCAGGATTTGGCGCAGCACATCAGCGCGCAGATGCTGAATGAGAATTGCCCCCAGCATGGCCCCGATAAATGTCATCGCAATATTTAACCGCTGTTCAGCCAGCCGCACCGCACCGCGACGCACAAAATACAGGCTGGCGGAAAAAGACCCGCCTACCGACTGTAATTTATTGGTTGCCAGCGCATGTGCCGGAGAGAGCCCGGCGGCAAGTAATGCAGGCACGGTGAGTAATCCGCCACCACCGGCAATGGAATCAATAAACGCGGCAGCAACTGCCACCAGAAATAATAATGCCACCATCCAGGGACTGACTAAAAACCACTCCATAGGGTTCCTTACAGTAAATGTTTATCGAGCAGTGCCTGACACCCGTCAGGCAGCGGCGGAGGCGTCCGTTTTAGCGGCGGACTACTGCCCGGTTTCGCTGGCAGGAACCAGCTGTGTAGTTCTGCTCCGCAGCCATCACCCGGCGGCGGTGGCGACTGATCCTGACATTCGGTACTGCCAGCCGGACAACTCAGCCGGACATGCATATGTGCGCGGTGTGCAAACCACGGACGGACTTTACGCAGCCAGCCACGGTCGCTGCCCGCCTGCAGACAAAGCTGTTGTTTAATTGCCGGATTGACAAAAATCCGCGACACCTGCGGATCTTCTGCCGCCAGCTTGATCATCTCTGCGACTGCAGGGGTCCAGTGGCGGGCAACAACCTGATTACCCTCTGCGGTGACCAGGTCAAGCGGTTGGGGGTGCAGCAGTTGCTGTGCACTCCAGCGCGATGCCGGCAGCTGTAACCAGATATCCACATCCAGCCCGGTCTGATGACTGGCATGTCCGCTACTGAAACGTCCTCCGGCGGCCATCCCCATATCACCGATCAGTACTTCCCCCAGCCGGTGTTGTGCCACCCGGCCAGAAAAACGCTGTATAAAACGGATAAGGTCCGGATGCCCAAAATAACGCCGCTGATCCTGACGCATCACCTGATAATGGTCTGCATTCAGGGGCAGACTCTGCGCTCCGATAATACAGCCATTAGCAAAACTGCCAATCGATTGTGGCGGGCCACTGACAGGATGCTGAATATTCTGCCAGGGAGTACCCGCAGCCAGCGCTCCGGCACTCAGTAATAACATCAGGACAGCCAGCGTATATTCTTTCATAGAATTACCAGCGGGGGACGGTAGTCACAACATCTGCACATTGGGCACGATGACGGAGCAGATGATCCATCAGGGTAATCGCCATCATCGCTTCGGCAATCGGTACCGCACGGATACCGACACAAGGATCATGACGCCCTTTGGTAATCATCTCCGTTTCTTCACCATCACGGGTAATGGTTTTTCCGGGCACCGTGATACTGGACGTCGGTTTCAGCGCCAGGGTTGCCCGAATGGTTTGCCCGCTGCTGATCCCGCCCAGAATACCGCCTGCATGATTACTCTGAAAACCATCACTGCGAATTTCATCACGATGCTGGCTGCCACGCTGGGTGACAACGTCAAAACCATCACCGATTTCGACACCTTTCACCGCATTAATACTCATCAGTGCATGGGCCAGATCGGCATCCAGCCGATCAAAAACCGGCTCTCCCAGTCCCGGCGGGACACCCTCGGCAACCACAGACACTTTGGCTCCGATGGAATCACCTTCTTTTTTCAGGCCTCGCAGCAATTCATCCAGCGCCGCCAGTGAGCTCTCATCCGGGGAAAAGAACGGATTCTGTTCAACCTGCTGCCAGTCGCGTAACTCGCAGTGTACATCCCCCATCTGGGCCAGATAGCCGCGCACCACAATACCGTGGGTCATCTGCAGATATTTCTTGGCTATCGCCCCTGCGGCGACCCGCATTGCCGTTTCACGGGCAGAAGAACGCCCGCCGCCGCGGTAATCGCGCAGACCGTATTTTTGTTCGTAGGTATAGTCAGCGTGTCCCGGACGGAACAGATCTTTAATTGCACCATAATCCTGTGAACGCTGATCCGTATTTTCGATCAACAGTCCAATAGAAGTGCCGGTGGTCACACCTTCAAACACACCGGACAAAATACGAACCTGATCAGGTTCACGCCGCTGGGTGGTATAACGTGACGTCCCCGGACGGCGACGGTCCAGATCGTGCTGAATATCTGCTTCCGTTAACGGGATTCCGGGAGGCACACCATCGACAATACAGCCTAATGCAATCCCGTGAGACTCACCAAAGGTGGTGACTTTAAAAAGTTGTCCGATACTGTTTCCGGCCATGGTGGTTCCTTGTTGCTGAATCACAGACCGGCAGGCCGCCGGTCCGCCCTGAAATTAAAACTGATACTGTCTGAAATAAGGTTGTGCTTCAATCAGTTGCTGACGGTCCAGCATAAACACCCCGTCGCCGCCGTTATCAAATTCCAGCCAGGTAAAGGGGACTTCCGGATATTGTTCAATCATATGCACCATGCTGTTGCCGACTTCACAAATCAGTACACCGTCATCAGTCAGATAATCGGCTGCATTTGCCAGAATACGCTGAACTAATACCAGCCCGTCAATACCCGCCGCCAGGCCCAGTTCCGGCTCATGACGATATTCATCCGGCAAATCACCCATATCTTCCGCATCCACATACGGAGGATTAGTGACAATCAGATCATATTTAATCGCCGGTAAATCGCGGAATAAGTCAGAACGTAATGGCGTAACCTGCTGGAGTAAACCATGAGTTTCAATATTTTGCTCGGTAACTGCCAGCGCATCGGCTGAAATATCCACCGCGTCCACTTCTGCTTCCGGAAACTCATAAGCACAGGCAATCGCAATACAGCCACTGCCGGTACACATATCCAGAATACGCTCCGGCGCGCTGTTAACCAGCCCGGAAAAACGCTGATTAATCAGTTCACCGATCGGTGAACGTGGGACCAGCACCCGTTCATCCACATAAAACTCATGCCCGCAGAACCAGGCTTTATGTGTCAGATAAGCGACCGGGACACGTTCATTTACCCGGCGCACTACCCGCTCAACTATCTGTTTTTTCTCACTGGTCGTCAGACGGGCATAATGCATATCTTCCGGAATTTCCGGTGGCAGACAGAGTGTTGGCAATACCAGCTGAACAGCTTCGTCCCAGGGATTATCTGTGCCATGCCCATACCAGATATCAGCCGCAGAAAAACGACTCACTGCCCAGCGCAGCATATCCTGAATTGTGTGCAGTTCATTGACTGCCTCATCGACGAAAATTTTGTCCACATTGCCCTCCGGGGACGATATCTGAATCCGGGCTGTAGTTTGCCATGAAGTGATTCAGAATTCAGCGCCGTAATGATAAAAAGGCGGCTTTTATCTGTTATCCTGAGGTTGTTTCACCAAACAGACAAAAAACACCGTCATCTTCGGCGGGCAGACAACCTCTCTGCGGCGAAGCCCCCGACGGTCCGGGGGCACTCAGAAAGGTATTTGCTTTTTGCAGAGAAGCCACGAAGAATAGCCGATTAACCGCCCAGATAAAGTCAGTGGTCATATGAACGATAAAAAACCCCCCTCTGAAGACCAGGCGCTGTTCCGGCAATTGATGTCAGATACCAGGCGCCTCAGGCAGGATACCGTTCTGCATAAACCGGTACGTACGAAAAGCAGTCATCTCCCGGAAAAACGAGCCCTGTCAGAACAGGCGGATCACAGTCATTACTTTTCCGATGAGTTCCAGCCCTTCTTATCCGAAGAAGGTCCGGTGCGTTACGTGCGGACTGACGTCAGCCACTATGAATTAAAGAAACTGCGCCGCGGGGACTATACTCCGGAGATTTTTCTGGATTTACATGGCCTGACCCAACAACAAGCGAAGCAGGAACTGGGGGCATTACTTGCCGCCTGTCGTCGCGAACACCTGTTTTGTGCCAGTGTTATGCACGGGCACGGTAAGCGGATACTTAAGCAACAAACGCCATTGTGGCTGGCACAGCACCCTTTTGTTATGGCATTTCATCAGGCACCGCGTATGTTCGGCGGGGATGCGGCATTGCTGGTATTAATTGAAACCGAAGAGTGGCAGCCGCCGGACTTACCCTGACCCACGGGGCATCTCAGCCCTGTGGTCCGGTGTCAGATAGCTTTATCGAGTTTTGAAGGGCTGGTTTGCCAGAGCAGTTCACCGTTGCCGGTATTTTCGTCATAACAGACACAGGCAATACCCGAGGTGGCAAACATTGGCGGTGCTTCCTGCGGACACAGGGCAGAAACCAGGTAACCTACCAGCGGCAAATGAGACACCACCAGTACGGCAGCCACCCCGTCTTTCGCTAACACCTGCAGATAGCTGGCAACCATTTCAGCATCTCCTGACGGGGTCAGCTCAGGCAATACTTCAAACTGCTGCGGAAGCTGCATACAGTCCCTGACTTCCGACAGTGTCTGTTCAGCCCGCAGATACGGGCTGACCAGCACCCTTTCAATACTGACCCTTTGTTTACCCAGCCAGCTGGCCATTTGTCGTGATTCGCTGCATCCGCAATGGGTTAAAGGTCTGGCTGAATCACAGTCCGCGTCGAGCGCCGCTTCACCGTGACGCATAATATAAACTTGCATATGGCACCGCTGTTAATAGAAAAAAGAACGGTTTCATCACCTGCAATAAGCTGCAACAAGTAATAAAGCAGGTGTTTTACCTAAAGCCCGTGCTCCAGTCAACCAATTGTTTATTTACTGAACAGGCAATTTTACCGCGGTTTGACCCTGCGCAAACCTTCACCGGTTAATGTCTGCCTGCGCGCTGTCGCGACAGGGAACTATAACTTTCGGCACTGTTTGCCGGGAAATCGGTGACAATGGTACAGATGACTAATCGGCAGGCGTACCTGAAAACTGAAGTTGTGGAAACAAATACAAAACAACAAACACAATCAGCAACAGAAAAGTGGCAACAGGAAAGAAAGAAAAACGGGGCCGGACACCGGCCCCTGCGGGAAATTAACGCAGCCCCAGCTGGAAAATCATATTCTCCGCCTGACAGCTGAAAATAAACTCAGCCTGCAAGCGAACGCCAGCAGGGTCGTCAGAAAAGGTTGCCTGAATCTCACAGGGCGAAGATTCCACCGCCCGTGCTTTTTCCGTCAGCGCTTTCAGGGCAGCATCTGCGGCAGCCCGATCCGCATAGCTGGCCGACCAGCTGGCGGTGCAGTCGCTGTTATCAATCATGGTGCCAACATCCACACAGCAACAGGCGGCCGTTTCGTTAGCACTACACTTTTTAATTGCATCAGTCATTTTGTGCTCCGGTGCGTTTATGAATCACTGAGCACAGTGTACGCCTCCCGCGGAGGACTGTGCCAGATGAAAGCATGCCTTCCGTACGGAGAACACCGAAAGCTTGATCCAAAGCAACAACCCCACTGTCAGCCAGAAACGTCATCCGTCATAAACAGCACGGGCCGGAAAAATCCGGCCCGTGGGGATCCCGCAGGGAGTGGTCAGCGGGGATCAGTCAGCATCAATTTCGCTTAAATCACCCTGAATAGCCTGAGCATTCGGGTTAACTTCCGGTTTTAATTTACCGCCACTGGCAAGGAAATCGTAGCGCTGGAAGTAAGCATTACGGATAAAGGCGTAAGGATCACTTTGCTGTTTCAGGATAGCATCCGAATCGAGCAATTCAGCCCGTGTCTCGATCCCCTGCAATGCCCATTTGCCGGCCGAAAGCCAGATTGTCAGCCAGCTTAATGGCGGATACAGGGTATCTACCGCATCTCCTCCGTCCTGACGTACGGTGAAACTGCCATATCCCGGTAATTCCACATAAGGACCATAGCCAACCCCATAATGCCCCAGGGTGCTGCCGAAGCCATAGGCATGTTCACGGGCCAGTGCCGGATTCGCTTTACCTGCTACGTCAATAAACCCGCCCAGCCCCAGAGTACTGTTCAGGAAAAAGCGGGTAAAGTGGATAGCAGCACGGCGCACATCCCCCTGTAACAGGTAGTTAACCATACTGGAAGGTTCATCCAGGTTACTCAGCGCATTACTCAGACCGTTCCTCGCCGGGACCGGCAGGTAATCCCGCCAGGCCACTGCTACCGGCCGAAGCACATAAGGGTCCAGCACGTTATAGTTAAAGTTAAACATCGTGCGGTTAAAACTTTCCAGCGGATCACTGCGTTGCCCTGAACCGGAGGCAGCGGCAGGCTGTGACTGCGGAACCGGAGTCTGCGCGGCAGCAGCCCTCCGTAGCTGCGACTCGGGTTTAACGGCCGGTGTGACATTGTCGGCTGCCGGTTTTGAACCGGCGCACCCCACCAGCAGTAAACTGGCCACCCCCAAACAGGTCAGGCGGTAATGCATGCTGAGCTCCCTGTGCAATAAACGATTTCTTAATTCAGGGCTGCTGCTGGTTGATATCAACAGCCACTGTCTGTTTACCAGTATAGTGGATTTTTCCGGTTTGCCCGTACCAGTCACCCGGCTGAGGGTTTGCGCTTCCGTTACGGGAGATTCGCACCCTGACCTGAAGAGTATGCTGTGCTGATAACAAACGTTCCGGCATCATGGCATTGCTGTCATCGAGGGTCAGAGTCAGCGGGAAATGGCTCAATGGCAGACGTTTTACCGCCACCGGCACCGGAGAAACACCATCAGTCACGGAAATATACAATATTCCGTCCGGTGTTAACATTTTTTCCGCCTGCGGGGTAATAGCAACCTGCAATGTCAGGCTGCTGGTTTGCTGCCCCGCATTGGTCCTGGCCTGCTCTATTCCTTTACGTACCGCGTCTGCTTCCTTCGAATCGGCCGGTAACAGGGTTAGCATTTTTTGCCAATAGCTGATGGCTTTATCGTAATTTTGTTCGGTAAAACTCACCGCCGCCAGCAGGCTCAGGATACGCAGATTCTGCGGCGCAGTGCGCAGCATATCCCCCAGCATAACTTCTGCCTGCCGGTTATCCTGTGGATCCGGCGAGCGTACCAGCACTTCAGCATAATCCAGTTTCAGATCACTGTTGTCCGGCGATAGCTTCAGTGCCCGCTGGAACGCCTGGCTGGAAAGAGGCACATTATTCAGCACCATACCTAACCGGCCAAGCATCGCCCAGTCATTAATATTGTCCGGATCCGATAGCAGGGAGGTTCTCAGGCCGACTTCAAAATCCGCCAGTTCCTGCATATTCAGGTTTTTCCCCTGCGGATCCATCAGGCGCTGGCGTAATGCCGGATACTCATCACGGATTTGCGTCCACTGCATCACCTGCAACAAGCCACCGGTTTTCAGATAAATGCCGAGGGTCACCAGCACTAACACCACCAGCCCGGGCCACAATACCCAGCGGCCACTGGTCCGGACCTGCTGAGCGGGTTGCTGTTCCGGAATATCAGTGAGTAATGTTTGCTGTAACTCAGCAATCATTTCCTGCTTCCCGGCCACCACGCCTTGCTGTTCATCGTCATCAAGTTCGTTCAGCCGCTGGCGATAAAAGGTTTTATTCAGCTGATCACGCTGATTACTGGTGTCCTTCCCCGAACGCCAGCCACTGGTCAGGATTAATGCACACGCCGCCAGCAATAAAATACAGATGCTTAACCAAAGGGCACTCATAGCGGTTTCCCGTCATTATCCAGTAACGCAGCCAGTCTTTGCTGTTCGCTGATATCCAGCTGGCTGCTTATTTTTTTTCTTCTGCTGCGTAAAATAATCACCGCAGCACCTGCAATCACAAATAAAGCCGGCCCGACCCATAAAATAAGGGTCGAGGGGGTTACCGGCGGCTCATAGGTCACAAAATTACCGTAGCGGCCCACCATATAATTAATAATCTGCTGCCGGCTCTGACCTTGCTGCATCAGCTCATACACTTTCTGCCGCATATCGGCAGCAATCATCGCCCCGGAATCAGCAATACTGTTATTCTGGCATTTAGGACAGCGCAGAGACTGAGTCAAATCACGGTACTGCTCTTCCTGTGCCAGTGACGTAAAGTGATAAGTATCAATAGCCGCCCACAGACTAAAGCTGGTCAGCATGGCAGCCACAAACAAAATCAGTTTTTTCATCCGCTCAGTCCCCCGCTAACTTACTGTATTTATTCCACAGCGGTTCAACCTGCTGCTGCCAGACACGGGCATTCATATCACCTGCATGGCGGTAACGGATAATGCCTTTACCATCAATCAGGAAAGTTTCAGGTGCACCATAGACACCTAAGTCCAGCCCCAGCATACCGTTACCGTCATACAGACTCAGCGCATAAGGATTGCCCAGAGTATTCAGCCAGTTAACTGCTTTGACCCGATTATCTTTATAATTCAGCCCCACTACCCTGACTCCTTTCTCGGCCAGAGTATTCAGGTACTCATGTTCCGCACGGCAGGTAGGGCACCATGTCGCCCATACATTCAGCAGTACCGGTTTTCCATCCACCAGTGCACTCTGGTTGTAATATTTCCCCGGCGTCTGCAATGACTCGAGTTTAAATACCGGCACCGGTTTACCGACCAGCGCAGACTCCAGCAAGGTCGGGTCATCCCCCTCAGCATTACGGTTCAGTTGCCAGAGTAAGGCTGCCGCCAGCAGTAAAAATAACACTAACGGAATAAACAGGATTTTCTTGTTCATGACTGGGGCTCCTGCTGTGACTGCGCTTTTTTACGGGAGCGATATCGCGGATCCAGCAGACACAGAATACCGCCAACCGCCATAAAGACGCCGCCGAACCAAATCCAGCGCACAAAAGGTTTGTAATAGATACGCACCGCCCAGGAACCCTGGCCAATTTCTTCGCCCAGCGCAGCATACAGGTCACGGCTGAAACCACCACTGATCGCCGCTTCTGTCATCATGGTACGGGCTGCGGTGTAGAAACGTTTTTCGGCATGTAACACCGCTTCCTGTTTACCGTTACGGGTGACATCAATAATCGCCACCCCGCCTGTATAGTTCGGGCCTGTCAGGCGCTGAACATCGCGGAACAGAAAATGGTAATTATGAATATCGACCGTATCTCCGGCTTTCATCCGCACATCCCGTTCAACACTGTACTGGGTACTGAAAGCAATCCCGATCACTGTCACCGCGACACCCAGATGTCCCAGCACCATCCCCCAGTGACTGCGGGAAAGATGGGTCAGGCCACGCCAGAAGCTATGGCGATGAGTTGCACGCTCATGCAATTCCATCAGGGTCAGCAGAATAACCCATACAGACATCAGCAAACCGACCACGGTCATCGCTTCAATACGATCCTGCAGCAGCAATGGCAGAACAATTGACGCTATCAGCGTAACCACCGCCGCAATAATCAGCCGCTTATACAGCTTTTGCGGCTCATCACGACGCCAGCGAACCAGCGGTCCGATACCCAGCATCAGAGCAAACGGCGCCATAATCCAGGTAAACATGGTATTAAAGAACGGCGCGCCAATCGAAATACTGCCCAGCCCCAGCTCTTTATGTACCAGGGGTAATAAAGTGCCCAGTAATACCACCAGCATCGCAGCAATCAGCAAAACGTTGTTGCCCAGCAGGAATGATTCACGTGACCAGCCGTCATTTTGTACCCGGCTGCGTACTTTACCGCCACGCAATGCGTACAACAGTAATGAACTGCCGATAACAATCACCAGAAAGATAAGAATAAAGATCCCGCGGGACGGATCCGACGCGAAGGAGTGCACCGAGACCAGCACCCCGGAACGGACCAGGAAGGTGCCCAGCAGACTCAGTGAAAACGCCGTGATGGCCAGCAGGACGGTCCAGGATTTGAAAGAACCTCGCTTTTCGGTAACTGCCAGTGAATGGATCAATGCGGTGCCCGCCAGCCACGGCATCAGCGACGCGTTCTCGACCGGATCCCAGAACCACCAGCCTCCCCAGCCGAGTTCGTAATACGCCCAGGCAGAGCCTAAAACGATACCGATAGTCAGAAACACCCAGGCTGCCGTGGTCCACGGACGCGACCAGCGTGCCCATGCGGTATCCAGGCGTCCGGTCATCAGTGAGGCAATCGCAAAAGCAAAAGCCACCGAGAACCCGACATACCCCATATATAACAGCGGCGGATGGAAAATCAGTCCGATATCCTGCAACATCGGGTTAAGATCACTGCCATCGACCGGAAAGTCAGGCAGAGTACGGATAAACGGGTTAGATGTCAGCGTAATAAACAGCAAAAACCCGAGGTTAATCATCCCCATAACCGCCAGAACCCTGGCAATCGCGTCCTGAGGCATACTGCGGCTCAGCAACGCGACTGCCAGTGTCCAGCCGCTGAGCATCAGCAGCCACAACAGCAACGAGCCTTCATGCGCCCCCCAGGTGGCCGCAATCCGGTACCAGACCGGCAGCATACTGTTCGAGTTTTCAGCGACATAAGCCACAGTAAAGTCATTAACAATAAAAGCATGTACCAGAATCAGAAACGCACCGGCAATACAGGCAAATAACCCATAACTCAGAGGTCTGGCCAGTCCCATCAGCCGGTTATCCAGCCTTGCCGCACCCCATAACGGGTAAATACTTAATAACAATGCCAGGCCCAGCGCCAGACATAACAGAAAACTGCCTATTTCAGGGATCATGGTTGCTCACCTTGTCCGTTCTGGTAGCGATCGGCAGGCCCTTTATGGTTCTGTTTCATCGCATCCTCAATTTCCGGGGGAGTATATTTTTCATCATGCTTGGCCAGCACTTGCTGTGCTTTAATCAGGTTGCCGTCTTCCAGTACCCCCTGGGCGACAATCCCCTGCCCTTCACGGAACAGATCAGGAAGAATGCCGACATAGCTGACATCCACTACACCGTTAGCATCATAGAGCTTGAATTCCACCGCGAGACTGTCAGGGTCACGTTTTACGCTGCCTGGCATCACCATGCCGCCAATACGTAAATGCTGCCCGACATGGGGTTTTTCCAGATGCTGCGGACCACGCCCGTGAAGAACTTCACTGGGGGTGTAGAACAAATCAATGTTTGAACGCAGGGCATACATAACCAAACCGGTCGCCAGCCCGAGGCCGGCCAGTATTGCCACCACAACCTGTAAGCGGCGACGACGACGAATGTTCACAAGTGATCTCCTGCCTTGTTAGCGGCGGTTTTTTTCTGTTTTGCGGCGCTGATCCGGCGTTCACGGGATTCACGCTGTCTTATTTGTTTTAATAATTGTTTTCGTTGTAGCAGGGTATGGATGATCAGGCATCCGAAGGCCAGTAAGGTAAAACCAACAGATAACCAGACGTAAAAGGCATAGCCTCCCATCTGGAAAAAACTTGTCCACGAAGAAAATGCCGGAGTCATCATTTACGCCCCTTATTAGCAATGGCAGAAACCCAGGGACGGTTTCGTTCAGTAAACAGAATAAGGTTACGTAAACGCATCAGGGTAAGAGAGATGAAAACCAGCAGGTAACCGAGAATTGACCAGCGTAACGGGCTACGCATCGGCGGGGCGATATCCTGCTGAAGCAGTCCGGAAGACGCCTGGTGCAGGGTATTCCACCACTGTACCGAATAATGAATAATCGGCAGGTTTACCACACCAACCAGAATTAAGATGCCGGCAGCACGTCCGGCAACCCGGCGATCGTCGAAAGCATTATAGAGGGTAATGACCCCCATATAGATAAACAGTAACACCAGTTCCGATGTCAGACGCGCATCCCACACCCACCAGGTGCCCCACATGGGTTTACCCCATGCAGACCCGGTAATCAGAGCGATAAAAGTAAATACCGCCCCCACCGGAGCCATCGCCGCCGCAACCAGGTCTGACATTTTCATTTGCCAGACCAGCCCGATAAAAGCCGCAATCGCCATTGATGCATAGACGCCCATTGACCACATGGCTGCCGGCACATGAATATACATAATACGGTAACTGTCGCCCTGCTGGTAATCAGGGGGGGCAAAACCGAACCCCCAAATCCAGCCTGTCAGCAATGTGACTAATGCTGCCAGGCTTACCCACGGGATAAATTTACCGCAAACGTTATAAAGTCTCTCTGGCCTGGCCAGTTGGTGTAACCATTTCCACATTTTGTATTGCTCACTAATATTTACTAAAAGCAGCACAACACGCAGCTTATTGCAGGCTGATTCGCACCGCTGCGGCTGTGGCAAAAGGCGCCAGAGTAATACTGGCTGCCAGCATCGCACCTAATATTGCCAGGTAACCACTGATGGGTAATCCCTGGCTGGCAGCATCAATGGCTGCACTTGAAAAAATCAGTACCGGTACCGCCAGCGGCAGTACCAGCAAACTGAGCAGTACCCCGCCCCGCCGCAGTCCGACGGTCAGGCCCACGCCGATAGCCCCCAGAAAACTCAGTACCGGGGTACCGAGTAACAGGGTCAGCGCCAGTCCGCACCATCCCCGGAAATTGAGAGATAACAATAATGACGCCAGCGGAGATAGAATAATCAACGGCACGCCGGTGACCAGCCAGTGGGCAATCACTTTACCCAATACAGTCAGGGGTAAGGGAGCCGGTAATAACAACAGTTGCTCCAGAGAGCCGTCGCTAAAGTCATCACGAAATAACCGCTCGAGGGCCAGTAAAGAAGAAAGTAATGCCGCCACCCAGACAACCCCCGGGGCAACCCTGGCCAGCAATTGTGATTCAGGACCAATACCGAGCGGAAATAACGTAACCACTATCAGGAAAAACCACAGCGGATTAATAATTTCTGAACCACTACGGAAAGCTATTTTCAGCTCACGACGAATAACACTTACCAGCATGCTTCTGTTCCTTCCGCTGACAGACGTATTGTTCGTACTCTGTTTTGCTGATCCGGCAGATCCTGATGTGTTGTCAGAATAACCGATCCTCCCCGGCTGGCGTGTAATGCAAATTGTGACATTATTTTTTCTACCCCGGCTTTATCAATCGCCGTCAGGGGCTCATCCAGGATCCATAACCTGGCGCGGGTAAGCCATAGTCTGGCCAGTGCTACCCTGCGCTGCTGTCCGGCAGATAACTGGGCCACCACCGCATCTTCATACCCGGTCAGTTCCACTTCATCCAGTGCACGATATATTTCAGCATCACTTTGATCGGCATGAAAAAAACGCAAATTTTCCAGCGGGGATAATACTCCCTTAACGCCGGGTAAATGCCCGAGATACAACATCTGCTGATGCCAGATATCACGCTGCCTGGTAACCGGTGACTGGTTCCACAGAATAGTGCCCGACTCAGGCCGGCTCAATCCGGCCAGAAGACGTAACAGGGACGTTTTACCTGCACCATTAGGTCCTTCGATATGCACAATATCACCGGGCCGGACCGTAAATGAAAGCTGATTAAAAAGCACCCGTTCATCACGGATACAGGTAAGTTGTTGGGCTTCCAGCATGCAAAATATATTCACTATAACGTTACGAGGGCCGCACTATAGCATAAGGAAATCCCCTGCCGAATGCCGAAAATGGAACCGGTTACTTAAAATGCCTCTAACCGGTAATTTTTCGCCTGAAAAACGAACAATGCTAAAGCTTTGTTACGATTATTTTGACTTACCCACAGATAAGCACTCTGTTTACTGCCGGTATTTATCCGCAGGACGAGTTTATCAATGGCGGTCATGTTATCAGATGCAACACCAATCACTGTGCGGGTTTGTGCTTTCTTCACTGCTGATGCCCTGGTACAAATCGCATCAGTCAGCGTACTGTGATTCACAACTAAACCTCACACCAAACCCATAAAAACAACATCACAATAACAACCGGAGCTGCTGCTTTATTCATCACAAACCGTCCTGTGAAATCCCTTTCAGCCCGTGGATTTCTGTGTGCCGAAACAGCTATACGTGCATAAAGATCTCTGTACAGGATACAGAAGCCGGTGACCGGGAGAGCGACAACACTCAGAGATCTCAGCAGACTGATATGATTATTACTGAGCGGGTAAATCAGGCCCGTCACAGACAACAGTTCCGCTGCCCCTGACGGCTAGCCGGGCTAACCTGCAGAAATTTTTCGAAAAAAAGATATCTACGGAAAAAACAACTGTCATATAACGCTTTTAGTATCAAAAAGAATATGTAAATTATTTTTATGTGATAGTTTTTTTATCGTAGGTAAGTCTCTGTTAAATATAAGGTCAAATATAATAAAACAAATAAACACATAAATAACTATACTATTTAATCACCACTGTGATAGCGTGGATTTCTGACCTGCACATCAGCGAGGGCTAAAAATGAATGAAAGTAAATATATCGTTATTACCGGCGGAGCCAAAGGTGTTGGTATGGTTTATGCTTCACACCTGGCAAAAGACCCGGGAAATATAATAATAGTTACCGGACGCAGTAAAACCCCGCCAGACAGTATAATCCACCGGTTAAACTCAAAATTCCACTACCGTAGCCTTGATGTTTCAATAGAATCACAAATTATCCCTTTCTTTTCAGAGATAATAGAAAGCTTTGGACGGATTGATATTTTAATAAATAACGCCGGTATTTGGGGGCCTGTCGGGAAATTTAATACCAATGACCTCTCTGAATGGTTTGATACTATAAAAGTTAATCTGACCGGTGCTGTCAGTTGTACACATGCAGCAATGCAGTATATGGTTCCCCAAAAGAGCGGTATTATTATCAATATGGCCAGCAATGCAGGAGCTCACCGCTGGCCGAACTGCTCTGCCTATTCCGTTTCAAAAGCAGCTATTATGAAACTGACAGAGAATCTTGCTATAGAGTCAAAAAAAGATAACATTTCTCATTATGCCTTTCACCCCGGGCTTATTCACTCTACAGGCATGGCAATGGCGCTGACTGAAAATCCTCCGGAAGAGTACTGTGCGGTCAAAAGTGCATTAGACTGGATCCTTAAAGAAAAAGATCTCGGAAATACAGTCAGTGCTGAAGACAGCATTCCGCATATTGAAAAGTTATGCAGTGGTCATTATAAGCAGCTAAGTGGCCTGTATCTGAATGTAAAAGATAATCTGGATGAGATCCTGGATAATATCAGAGATGTAAGAAGACATAACAGTTATCAGCTGAAAGTGACTTCATAGTAATACGCACCGTGTCTTTACTTCCTGCCGGTGAATGACCATGAATATGATAATCAATTATTCCCGATAACCAATATCGGGGATACCTTTCCGGCAACGATAGCGTTAAGCTACTGGTGCTATTTAAGTTATTATTTCTTCTCCTCTGCGATTCCTGTAAGTATCCCTCACCCGCAGAATACAGATCTCCTGCTGGAAAAGACCCCCCGGATTGCAGCCTGTTATAAAAATCCACGCCGCACATATATCGCCGGAATCCTGCTAGTAGCATTATTACAGTGCCAGTCGTGATACTTTCAGCCGGCTAATTCCCCGGCCTGGCGGCTGATAATAATGACAGCGGGCGGCATACTGCCCGCTGTTTATTCATACTCTGTCAGTATAAAACCGTAATGCAGATTTTATGCCGGTTACTTCCGGAATAATATCCGGTGATATAACTGCCTTTATTCCTGAGCAATAGGAGTATCGCTGACAATGATCTTATCATTTCCCTGAATCTGCTTAACCCGTTTTTCGGTCTGCTGTACTGCCTTCGCATCTTTCAGTAATGAATAAGTCAATGTAAAATCAGTACTTTCACCAGCAGCCAGCTGTTTTACCCGGCCCTGCTGTTTCTCAATAGTCACCGGATAGGCATAATTTGTTCCGGGCTCAATACCGGTCACGTAGCCCTGTTTCAGGGTGTCAGTATTTTTCCACATGGTCAGCAGCGGAAGCTGGCGAGTATCAAATTCAATAGAAACCCCTTTATCGCCTTTACTATTGATCAGCGCCGCCAGTGTTTTTCCATTATCATCGGCTTTGGGGACCAGATTAAATACCATTTCATCAAAGTCGCGGGTCGGAGCAGCGTACTGATCCCAGTCTGCCATACCTTTTTTCGCATAATCGTTAAACGGTGAGACCGATTTCAGCGGCGCAATAAAGCGGGCATTTTTCTCCAGAATCGGCTGGCCGAAATTACTGTGATAAATAATTTCATAATCATGAGGATAATCCGCATTATTGGTCAGCACATCATGAATCGTAAAATGGTCTGATCCCGGAATATAACGCAGCTCGGTCTGGGTATCCAGTCTGGCCTTTTTAAAGGTATGCTCTTTCAGCAGGCCACGGATCCGGATTTCATGGGGAGCTTTGTCATCAACAATAACTTCCACCTTCGACGCCGGGGTATTGCCGGCCTTACCGTGCAGGGTATAGAGCATACCGTCCTGAGTAACCGGGTGGCCTGTCCATTCATAGCCACAACGGGTAATGATTCCAATTTATTGATAGTGATTTATTGTCATGTAGTACCCGATGACTTTGTCATGCAGTTCAACTGACT